>JBNJII010000062.1:0-17438 GCA_051749205.1 Thermodesulfobacteriota bacterium
AGAGAAAGTTCTCATCAACGGCGGCCGCAAGTCTCCACTCGCTCCGGGAGATGTGCTGGATGTGATCCCAGATGGAGAGACGGTCACCGCCCCCACCGGGGTCCCGGTAGGATGGATGCCGGATACGGCAACAGGCAGGGTTCGGATTCAGGAGATCCTGGGTCCGGATGCGGCTGTGTGCGTGCCTGTGGGCGAGGGAGCCAGCCCGGAACAGGGCGCGTATGTGCTGCCCCACCAAGAAAATTGAGGGACTACATTTCTTTTTCCCGCCAGACTCTGGCTCCGGCTTGGGCCATTTTTTCCTCCATACGCTCGTAACCCCGGTCCAAGTGGTAGATGCGCCGCACCTCGGTCCGACCTTGGGCGGCCAACCCGGCCAAAACCAGAGAAGCGCTGGCCCGGAGGTCGGAGGCCATGAGCGTGGCCCCGCGAAGGGTCTTGCCCCCTCTGATCACGGCCGTGTCTCCGGAGATGCGGATGGAGGCCCCTAAGCGCATGAGCTCCATAGCGTGCATGAAACGGTTCTCGAAGATGGTCTCCTGAATGGTGCCCGAGCCTTGGGCCACGCACATCAGGGCCATGAACTGGGCCTGCATGTCGGTGGGAAAGCCGGGGTAGGGCTGGGTGACGATGTCCACGCCCTGCAGCTCTCCGGCGGTGATTCGGACCCGTTCATTATCTACCTGGATGTGTCCGCCCATCTCCTGGAGTTTATAAATGGTGGTTTCTGTAGCTTGCACCGGACAGTTCAAGATATTGAGTTCTCCATGAGTGATAGCTGCGGCCAGCATATAGGTTCCGGCCTCAATCCTGTCCGGCATGACCGAGTAGGAGCCGCCGGAGAGGGACTCCACTCCCTGAACCCGGATGATACTGGTGCCCTGACCCTGGATCTTTGCCCCGCAACTGACCAGAAAGTTGGCCAGGTCCTGGACTTCCGGTTCCCGGGCCGCATTTTCCAGTACAGTCTCGCCTTCGGCCAGCGCCGCGGCCATAAGCAGATTTTCGGTGCCCCCCACAGTGGGAAAATCAAAGGCAATGTGTGCGCCGTGCAGCCGCTTGCAGCGGGCATCTATGTATCCGGAGTCAATGTCGATGCTTGCTCCCATGCGCTCCAGGGCCCGTAAATGCAGATCCACCGGACGGGTGCCGATGGCGCATCCACCGGGCAGGGCCACTTTGGCCCGCCCCAATCTGGCCAGCAAGGGACCAAGGCAGAGCACTGAGGCCCGCATAGTGCGCACCAGATCGTAGGGGGCTTCCGGGTGCAGATCCCGGCCGGCATGGATGGATATCTCCTCCGGGGTTTGATCTGTTTCACAGCCCAGCATGTGCAAAAGATGCATAGTGGTGGAGATGTCCCGCAGGTTGGGGACATTGCCCAAGACCACCTGTGCCGGGACAAGCATACAGGCCAGCATGATGGGCAGGGCGGCGTTTTTGGAGCCGCTTATGGTGATCTCCCCGTGCAGGGGGCAGCCGCCTTCGATAACCAGTTTGTCCATGAGCACTTGACCTCGGATAAAAGCTTTTGTATAAAGACATTCTTCGACGCGGTGGGTGTAGCTCAGTAGGCAGAGCACTTGGTTGTGGCCCAAGAGGCCGGGCGTTCAAGTCGCCTCACCCACCCCATTATTTCAGGGGGTTACGGTTTATCCGTAAGCCCCTTTTTTGTGTGACCCAACAGAAATCAAGCAAGCCCACTGCAACCTACCCTTTGCGCAGCTTGCGCACATCCCCCACCCGCATGGTGATTTTTTGTTTGTCCAAGTACTCCAGAAGGGGAATGCTGAACTTTCGGGACAAGCCGGTCAGGTCCTTGAAATCCGTGGGGCTGAGGCTTTCGCTGGCCGCGAAATGTTTACTGATCAGGTCCTTGATCTGGTTTATGGCCTGGGTGCTGAAATACAGGCTGTCGCTGATCTTGACTATCTTTTTCTCTTCAATGAGAAGGCCCATGACCGCCAGGGCATCCTTTTTGGACACCTGCAGGCTTTCCAAAACCGAGTTCAGGTTCGGGGGCTGGATTCCGGCCTCTTGGTAGGTTTGGAGCAGATCGTCCTTGAGCCGGGATTGGTCCGAAGCCAGAGAAATGCTGTGCTCCGGCAGACGCAGGACTTCCTTGTCCGTGACCAGGCTCTTTTTTTTCAGACAGCGCTCCACCAGGAAGTGGAAGAGCTTGAGGGGCAGGCCCTGGCCCCAGCCGGTACTGAGCATGCTCCTGGAGATGCCGGCCTTCATGGGATGCTTGCGGTGAAAGTCTTGCACATATTCTATGAGCTCTGTGTGCAGATCGTCCACGATCCGGCGACAG
Organism: Thermodesulfobacteriota bacterium; assembly: GCA_051749205.1. Taxonomy (GTDB): domain Bacteria; phylum Desulfobacterota; class Desulfovibrionia; order Desulfovibrionales; family Desulfothermaceae; genus Desulfovermiculus. The sequence continues at coordinate 2,315 of JBNJII010000062.1, forward strand.
ACATAACGCTGCTCCTCCCGGTCAAAAAGAAAGATCTCCTGCTTGGAGGCCAGGTCTTGGAGGGTCCGTTCCAGCTTCTTGGCCGGCAAGGCGGTCAGGACATGCAGCTGGGGCTGGGTGAGTCCGGCTGTGCCCGTCCGGCGGAGCTGGGTGATAAGGACCTGCACATGGTCTTGGCTGCGCAAGGCATCCAGGGTCTCCAGGTCCTGGGAGCGGCGTCTGACCTTGATTCCCATGGGGCTGAGCAGTTTGCCCCCGGCAATGGTCCGTAGAGGGGAAAAGGCCCGGATGACATAGCGGTCCCCGAAAATGCCCACCATGGGTTGGGGAAAACGGATCTGGGCCAGACAGCTCTCCCCTGGAGCCAATTGATCCCGGTCCAGGAGATAGACCCGGGCCAAAGTCTCTTGGGTACCGTGGTGGAAGTGTATTTCCCGTCGATGCTTGAGGGGCTTGGGGGCAGTAGACAAGAGGCTGAGCTCCACGTCCCACAAATGGGAGGGAAACAGAGTTCCCGGCTTGGCCAGGCATTCTCCCCGCTGCAGGTTTTCTACCTCCAGGCCGGCCAGGTTCATAGCTGTGCGTTGTCCGGCATGGGCTGTCTCCACCGTGTATCCGTGTACTTGCAGCCCGCGGACTTTGGTCTTGATCCCCTGAGGGTATATGGCGATGCCCTCTCCTATGGATACCCGACCGTCGATGAGGGTCCCGGTGACCACAGTTCCGTGGCCGCGCATGGTGAATACCCGGTCGATTGGCAAGCGGAAGATCTCTGAGGATGTGTTTTCCCGGCTGGTTCCCGCCTGTTCCTGCAGGGCTCGGGTCAGCTCCGGGATTCCCTCTCCGGTATGTGCGGAGACCGGGATGATAGGGGCCTGAGCCAAAAAGGTGGTGGACAGGTAGTCATGGACGTCCTCCTGGGCCAACTCCAAAAGCTCGGGATCCACGGTATCCGTTTTGGTCAAGGCCACCACACCCTCTGAAATGCCCAGAAGGGAACAGATTTCCAGATGTTCCCTGGTTTGGGGCATGATCCCTTCGTCAGCGGCCACTGTGAGCAGGACGAAATCGATGCCCGCCGCACCGGCCACCATGTTTTTGACGAACTTCTCATGCCCGGGAACGTCGATGATCCCGATGCGCTGTCCATCCGGGAGATCAATAAATGCGAACCCCAGCTCAATGGTGATGCCCCGTTTCTTTTCGTCTTTGAGCCGATCGCAGTCGATCCCGCTCAAAGCCTTGATCAACGTGGTCTTTCCGTGATCAATGTGTCCTGCTGTGCCCATGATGATCGGCATGGCGTGTCTTCGGCCTCCTGTTCGTCTGGGGCGAATTCTCTTTTCCTTCAAAAACTGCGCTCAGATACGATGACGTATACCCAAGCCTGCTATGATATCTCTCTCCGGCCCGGAGCGCAACGATCTGCGATATTCAAAGAAAAGTTGCATGTCTGGTATATTTGGTATAGATTTAGCCTTTTCCTGTTACAATATCGCCACAAGACCGGGGGTCGCGGGGGATTGATTTTATAACACATTGTCATTATGAGATGAATCGGCTTGAAATAAGCAGTGCCGGTCTGCTTTGAACCCCAAATTTGGAGGAAGGGAGTGCGCAATGGAGGACAAACTCAAGCAACAGCGAACTTTTGCCCTGGCCGGAAGCAGTGGAAGCGGCAAGACCTCCTTGGCCGAGATGTTTTTGTACAATGCCAAAGTGACCACAAGATTGGGCAGCATTGACGCCGGGAACACGGTTTTGGACTACGAGCCCGAGGAAACCAAAAAAGGCGGCAGTGTGCAACCGGCCTATGCGGTGTATTCCTGGAACAAAAACCGGCATTTTTTGATTGACAATCCCGGGGACAGCAACTTTCTCGGAGAGTTCCCCTATCAACTGACAGCTGCTGATGCAGTTGTCTATGTTGTGGATGCTGTGGACGGAATCAAGGCCCAGGACAAAAAGCTGTGGAAAGATGTGCGCCAATCCGGCCTGCCGGCTCTGTTTGTGATCAATAAGATGGATCGGGAGAGGGCGGATTTCGAGCAGGCCTTTTCCGGTCTCACCGACGTATTGGGGGCCAAGCCGGTTCTTTTGTACCTGCCCATTGGGTCTGAAGCCGATTTCAGAGGGGTGGTGGATATATTGAACAACAAGGCCTTGATCTTTGATGCCGAAGGTAAGGTCAAGAGTGAGCAGGTTCCGGATGATTTGGCCTCTCAGGTGGCCGAAATGTTCGAAGCCGCGGTGGAGAATATCGCCGAGAGCGACGAAGAGCTCATGGAGAAATATCTGGAAGAGGGAGAGCTTACCGGGGAAGAGATTCAATCCGGTCTGCGCAAAGGGGTTGTCCAGGGCGATGTGCTTCCGGTGTGCGTGACCGCGGCAGCAGCCAATAAGGGTGGGGTTCAGGTTTTGGAAACGATCCAGGAACTTTTACCCTCGCCGTTGGATAAGGCCCCCTGGAAGGGAACGGACGGCAGTGAGCGAAAGTCCTCCCCGGAGGCCCCCTTGGCCTGTTTTGTCTTCAAGACCATCACCACACCCTTTGGCGGTCAGCTGAGCATGCTCCGGGTCTTGTCCGGGGTGGCCAGCTCCGATCTCCCGGTCTATAATCCGGGTAAGGACGTCAAGGAGAAGCTGGGTGCCTTGCAGTTTGTGATAGGCAAAAAGCAGGAACCGTGCAAAGAGGAAGTAGGCCCCGGGTCAATTGTGGCCGTGGCCAAACTTAAGAGCACAGGCACGGGGGATACTATTTGCGCGGAAAAGGACTCTTTTGTCCTGGATAAGCCGACTTTGCCCAATCAGCTCTTGTCCTTCGCCCTGTCCGGAGCCAGTAAAGAGGACGAAGACAAGATGGTGGCCGCCATCCAGAAGCTTTTGGAAGAAGATACCAGCCTCAAACTGGAACACAACGAAGAGACCCGGGACATTCTGCTTTCCGGCATGGGCCAGCTGCATATAGAGACCGCAGTGGAAAAGGTCCGGCGCAGGAACAAAGTGGAAGTGCAGCTGCACGCCCCCAAGATTCCCTATCGGGAAACCATCAAGGGCACTGCAGAGGTGCAGGGCCGGTACAAGAAGCAGACCGGCGGAAGGGGACAGTTTGGTGACTGTTGGATCAAGCTGGAGCCCCAGGAGCGCAGCCAAGGCTATGAGTTTGTCAATCAGATTGTGGGCGGGGTTATTCCCAAGACCTTCATCCCGGCTGTGGACCAGGGAATCCAGGAAGCGGCCCAGAAAGGTGTTTTGGCCGGCTATCCCCTGGTAGATTTCAAGGTCACCTTGTTCGACGGCTCCTACCACAGCGTGGACTCTTCGGAAATGGCCTTCAAAATCGCCGGTTCCATGGCCTTTAAAAAGGCGGCCGAAAAAACCGGAGTGACCCTTTTGGAGCCGATAATGAAAATGAACGTCTCCGTGCCTGACGAGTTCATGGGGGACGTCATAGGCGATCTCTCCAGCCGACGGGGAAAGGTCTTGGGCTATGAGTCCAACCAGGGCATTACCGAGATAAGCGCCCAGGTGCCCATGGCCGAGGTCCTGCGCTATGCCCCGGATCTGCGGGCCATGACCGGCGGGCAGGGGGTCTTTACCATGGAATTCGACCACTACGCCGAATGCCCGCCCAATATCCAGGAAAAGATTCTGGAAGAAAAGCAGGCCAAGGCTGAGAACGCATAGCCAAGCCAGATCGCATAATGTTGTGGGATTGTGGGTTTTGATGGTGCGGAGAGACACACAGGGGCTTTGAAGGCCCGGACCTGGTGCGCATTTGGAGTTGACGAGGATGCCTTGTCATGCGGTCCAGGGAGGGGAGCAGAGGGCCCTGGGACGAGTGTTTTCTCCTAGGGTTGCAGATTGTACAAAGCCGCCTGCGGGCGGCTTTGTCGTTTATGAAGGTTTTGCATGCCCAAAATGAAATATATATTCCGAAATCTCATTTTTTTGCCCGTGACCTTGCTGATCACCGCCCTGATTGCCGCAGCGGTGATTGTTCTGGGCCGAGTGCCGAACACCTCCGGACTGCTCCAAAGGCTGGAGAAATTATGGGCCCAAACCGTGGTTTGGGCCGCCGGGCTGGATATTCAGGATGATGTGGGCCGCCTGGACCCCCAGGCAAGCTATCTTTTTATTTCCAATCACCAGAGTCTGCTGGACATCCCCATTCTTTTGGTCCTTTTTCGCCGCTTTTATCCCCGCTTCGTGGCCAAGAACTCTTTGTTCACCATTCCTCTCTTTGGCCCGGGAATGCGGCGAACCGGCCATTTGGGAGTGGATCGGGAGAACAGTCGGCAGGGGATGAGGGATATGCAAGAAGCAGTGTACCGCCTGCAGCAGGGACAATCATTGGTTGTTTTTCCCGAAGGCACCCGGGGAACAGAAGAGCGCGGACTGCAGGATTTTCACATCGGAGCCTTTGTCATTGCCTTAAAGGCCAAAGTGCCTATAGTCCCTGTGCTGATCAGGGGGTCAAACCGGGTAATGCCCAAGGGGAGCTTTTGTGTCCATCCAGGGGTCATCAAGGTCCGGGCCTTAGACCCGCGGCCGGTGTCTGAGGATGCGACGCTCAAAGATCGAAACAGTCTTAAAAACGCCTTATGGGCGGAGATGGATACAACACTTACGGAGATGGAAAATGGACAATGAAAAGCGACTAACCCTGTACCCAATAGGAGGGCTGGGGGAGATCGGGCTGAACTGCCTCCTTCTGGAGACTGCTCAATCCGCGGTGCTCATCGATTGCGGGCTTATGTTTCCGGATGATTTTCACTATGGCGTGGATGTGGTCATCCCCCGGCTGGAGTTTATTTTGGAAAAAAAAGACAAGCTTCGGGCCATAATTCTTACCCACGGACACGAGGACCACATCGGGGCTTTGCCGTGGATTCTGCCGGAAGTGGATGTCCCCTTGTACGGTTCAGATTTCACCCTGGGTCTGGTGAACAACAAGCTCCGGGAGTTCAGCCTCAATGACAAGGTCACCTTACAGCCGGTGCAGCCCCGGGAGACTGTGCTCATCAACGATCTTTCCTTCCAGTTCTTTCCGGTCTGTCATTCCATCATTCAGGGCTATGCAGTGGGCATGGACACCCCTGTGGGACGGGTCGTGCATTCCGGAGACTTCAAGATAGACCGCAATCCCTTGGGCGGTAACTTCACTGATCTGGAGGGGCTGGCTGAGTTCTCCCGTCCCGGGGTGCAACTCATGTTTTCGGACTCCACCAATGTGGAACGGGAAGGCTTTGCCTTGACCGAGAAAGAGGTCAAGGCCAGTCTGCAGGATATCTTCCAGAATGCCCAGGGCCGGATCCTGGTCACCCTGTTTTCCAGCCATATCCAGCGCATCCAGGAGATTTACGATTTGGCCAGGCAGTTCGGCCGGACCATGGCGGTCAGCGGCAAGAGCCTGAGCACAAATATCGAGATCGCACGCGAACTTGGCTATTTGAATTTTTCGGATCAAAGCTACGTGGATCCGGAAAACATCGGGGATCTGCCGGATGAGGAGGTGGTTTTGCTGGTCACCGGATCCCAGGGCGAGCCCATGTCGGCCATGACCAGGCTGGCCGAGGGTTCACACCGGCAATTGCGCATCCATTCCGGAGACACGGTGATCATGTCCTCCCGGTTCATACCCGGCAACACCAAGGCCATCAATAAGGTCATAAACCGCTTGTACAAGCTTGGGGCGGAGGTGCTGTACGAAAAGGTCCAGGCGGTGCACGCCTCAGGACACGCCCACCGGGAAGAACTGAAGCTGATGCTGAATACGGTCAAGCCCAAGTTTTTCGTGCCTGTGCACGGAGAATACCGTCACTTGGTCAAGCATGCGGATTTGGCCCAAAGCTGCGGGGTGGCCCCGGAACGGACTCTGGTCTTGGAGGACGGTCAGCCGGTGTCCCTTTTGGAGCACGGCATCCGCTATGAGGAGGAGTTTTCGGCCCGTTCCGTGCTTGTGGACGGCAAGGGAGTGGGCGATGTGGGGAGCACCATCCTCAAAGAACGGCAGCTTTTGGCCGACGAGGGCATGGTCGTGGTGGTCATGGTCCTGGATGCGGAAAGCGGCACCATCGTTATGGGGCCGCGTCTGGAATCCAAAGGCTTTATCTTTGAGCAGCAGTATGCGCATATTTTGACTGAAGCAGAGTCTATTATCATGGATGTGTATGAGAAAATTCCCAACGGGGCCTGGAAAAAGTTGCGGGACAGGATCAAGTCTGCCTTGCGCCGATACTTCCGCAAGGCCCTGGGCCGGGATCCGGTGGTCGTCCCGGTGATTATCAAGATTTGAGGTAGGATATATGTTCATCAATCGGGTTGCATTTCAGGGAAGATCCTATTGGGCCAGATACGAGGAAGGCCAGGCCTTGCTATTTGACTGGGATTTGCAAGAGGCCGCACGGGTTTCTGTTCAGGATGTGCAGACTTTGCCTCTGCTGCGGCCGGGAAAGGTGGTCTGTGTGGGCCTGAACTCCTACGCTCATGCCCAGGAGATGGATAAGCCGGTACCCGAGGAGCCCCTTTTGTTCTTAAAGCCTGGCTCTTCATTCGTGGACCACGCACAGCCCATCCGCCTTCCGGCCCAGTCGGCAGAGGTCCACTATGAAGGAGAGCTGGCTGTGGTCATGGGCAGACTCTGTCGGGATGTATCCGAAGCGGAGGCGGCAAAGAATGTTTTGGGATATACCTGTGCCAACGATGTGACCGCCCGGGATCTCCAGAGAAAGGACGTTCAGTACACCCGGGCCAAGGGATTTGACACCTTTTGTCCTCTCGGCCCGGGTATTGAAACCGACATTGAGCCCTTCAAAGATGCCTGCATCACGACCACAGTCAATGAGGTCCAGGTTCAGTCCGGGCGGGTTTCGGATATGATACTGTCTCCTTTGGCCTTGGTCAGTTTTATCTCCCAGGTGATGACTCTGCATCCGGGGGACGTGGTTTTGACCGGGACGCCTCCGGGAGTAGGAACACTCAAGGCCGGGGATCAGGTTTGTGTGGCCATTGAGGGCATAGGCAGGCTGTGCAATCCGGTGCGGGGATAGGAACAGGGCTTTTGGGTTCTGTTTTCCATTTTCAACAATTTCAGTTGATTTGCGTTTTTGATGCCTCAAAATGTTTCCAAAGTATAATATCCGCATGGATCAGGACTTGTGAAGCTCGTATGAAACAAGGTTTGAACCTGAAGGGCCAGGCCTTGAGGGCAAGGGCGGCCTCCTTACGAGCCGGACTTTTGTGTAGGGCGGGCTTGACCCCAAGCCCTGCCCTTTTGATGGAAAAGCTTTCCCCTGGATTGTCCGGTGAGTCTGATCCCGGTGTATTCGAATTGTCCGGGCCGGGCAATGACGGAGGGGGGACGTCCGTGCGTTTCACTCGTGATCAAACTGGCGGCTTCTTGCAAAGAACAGATTCCTGATAACCAATAACAGGCCGCCGGAGGCGGCGCTGAACACTGAAACCTGAACACTCCTGGAAACTTACATTTGAGAACAAGATTACCGTGGGGATAGGGGCTTGCCTCTTGCCAGGAGAGCATTTTTGTTTTACGTATTTTCCCTTTCGCCAAAAACTCCACACACTCCGGAGCGATCCTGGGTTCCTGTTCAGCTTTGCCTCCGGCAAATCTGAAATGTTTTGTAAGGAATATATTCCTTGTTCATCCGAACCGAGGCGGCGGCAGGTTGTGGATCCGGCCGGAGTGGAGGAAACCAAACCCAAGGAGAACGCATGGCTTACATCAGTATGAAGGAAATGCTGGAAACAGGTGTCCATTTCGGGCACCAGACCCGGCGGTGGAACCCCAAGATGCGCCCCCTTATCTTCGGGGCCAGGAAAGGCATCCACATCATCGATCTGCAGCAGACCATCCCTCTCTTCAACAGGGCCTACGAGTTCATAGTGGACGTTGTGGCCAACAAGGGGAAGGTCCTGTTTGTAGGTACCAAACGCCAGGCCCAGGATATTATCCAGGAAGAAGCCAGCCGGGCTGGCATGTACTACATTACCCACCGCTGGATGGGTGGGACGCTGACCAACTTCAAGACCATCAAGCACAGCATTGAACGCTTCAAGCATCTGGAAAGCATGTTTGAAGACGGGAGCATAAACCGGTTTCCCAAAAAAGAGATCGTTGGGATGCAGCGGGAACTGACCAAGCTCCGGGACACTCTGGGGGGGATTAAGGATATGACCGACTACCCCCAAGCCGGGTTTATCGTCGACCCCAAACGGGAAGATATTGCCGTCCGGGAGTTCCGCCGCTTGGGCATCCCCATTGTGGCCATCACGGACACCAACTGTGACCCGGATCTCATCGATTATATTATTCCGGGCAATGATGACGCCATTCGAGCCATCAAGCTGTTTACATCCCGGGTTGCCGATGCCTGCCTGGAAGGGAAAGCCCGGCAGGATGAAGCTATGGAAGATATGGAAGATCTCCAAGCAGGCAAAGAATCCGCCGACAGCCAAGGGGTTGCAGTGGAGGCGGTATCCGCCGAGGAGCAAGCCAAGCAAGCCAATGCAGAGGAGGAATAGATAGATGCAGATCACAGCGCAAATGGTCAAGGAGCTCCGTGAAAAAACCGGGGCCGGCATGATGGATTGCAAGAAGGCCCTGCAGGAGTCAGACGGGGATACACAAAAGGCGGTATCCTGGTTGCGGGAGAAGGGTTTGTCCAAGGCCCAAAAACGGGCCGGCAAGTCGGCTTCGGAAGGCATTATCGGGTCCTATGTGCATGCCAACGGCAAGATCGGGGTCCTGGTGGAGCTCAATTGTGAGACCGACTTTGTGGCCAAGAATGAAAAGTTCCAGGAGTTGGCCAAGAACCTGTCCATGCAGGTGGCTGCGGCCAATCCGATATGTGTGCGGCCTGAAGAGCTGCCCCAGGAGTCTATAGAACAGGAAAAGGAAATCTACGCCAGTCAGGCCCGGGCAGACGGTAAGCCAGAGCAGGTCGTGGAGAAGATCGTTGAAGGGCGGGTGAACAAGTACTACAAAGAGGTCTGTCTCTTGGAGCAGCCCTATATCAAGGACGACTCCATTGCAGTCAAAGACTTGATTAATGAGTTGGTGGCTGTGCTGGGCGAAAAGGTGGAAGTCAACCGTTTCGTCCGTATGGAAGTCGGGGAGACCCATTCCGAAGAGTAAGACATCAAAAACGGGCCCCAAGGGCCCGTTTTTGCTTTCCAAACCGTCTTTGATGAGGCTTTTACTGGATGGTACCTGTGAGGAGCACATGAACGAGCTCAAATACAAACGCGTCCTGCTCAAGCTCAGCGGAGAGGCCCTGGCCGGGTCCCGCTCTCTGGGTATCGACCTGCACAGTATAGATGCCTTCTGCCAAGACTTGGCTGAGGTCGTGGGGCTGGGCTTGGAAGTGGCTTTGGTTATAGGGGGGGGGAATATTTTCCGCGGCGTCTCCTCTTCGGCTGCCGGAATGGATCGGGCATCAGCCGATTATATGGGCATGCTGGCCACGGTGATCAACGGCCTGGCCTTGCAGGACAGCCTGGAGAAGCAGGGGCTGACCACCCGACTGATGACCGCTATCAGGATGCAGGAAGTGGCCGAGCCCTATATCCGCAGACGGGCAATCCGGCATTTGGAAAAAGGGCGGGTGGTCATATGCGCCGCCGGGACCGGAAATCCATATTTTACGACGGATACGGCCGCTTCCCTGCGGGCCATGGAACTCAAGGCCCAAGCCCTGCTCAAGGCCACCCGGGTGACCGGAGTATACGATACCAATCCGGAGGAGAATCCGGAGGCCTACCTGTACTCCCGGCTGAGCTATTTGGATGTCCTGCAGCAAGGGCTCAAGGTCATGGATTCCGCAGCCATTTCCCTGTGCATGGACAACAACATGCCCATCGTGGTCTTTAATCTCCTGCAGCGACACAACATCAAGCGGGTAGCCTGTGGCGAGGATGTGGGAACCGTTGTCCACGGGTAATTTCTGGACATACTCGAGTAATATGCCCAGCGGGTTTGGACAGGGCCTGCATGTTTTTGCTTATGGATGAAAGGGAGGTAATACGCATGGATGAGGTCTTTAAAGATTGCAAACAGCGGATGCAAAAGGCTTTGGACACCTTGAAGAAGGATTTTGGCCGGCTGCGGACCGGAAGGGCCTCTACCGCCCTGGTCGAGGATGTGGTGGTGGACTATTACAATACCCCCACCCCGCTTCAACAATTGGCATCCATATCCATTCCCGACAGCCGGACGATCACCATCCAGCCCTGGGATAGAAGCAGCTTTTCCAATATTGAAAAGGCGATCATGAAATCCGATCTGGGGCTCAACCCTATCAATGACGGCAAGGTGATCCGCATTTCCATCCCCCCGTTGACTGAAGAACGGCGCAAGGAGTTGGTCAAAGTGGCCAAGAAAAATACTGAAGACGCCAAGATCGCTATTCGCAACGTGCGCCGGGAAGCCAATGATACCTTAAAGAAAAAGAAAAACGACAAGGACATCACTGAGGACGACCTGCACAAAGGGCAAGAAAAGACTCAGGAGCTAACCGACTCCTTTACCGCTCAGGCCGACGAGCTGCTGGCGGAGAAAGAAAAGGAGATCATGGAGATTTGACTGAACCTACCCAGGCCGGTTCCTGTATGCCATCAATCAGGCATTTGGCCATTATTATGGACGGCAATGGGCGATGGGCCAAGAAACAGGGTCTGCCCCGAAGCGCCGGGCATCAAGCCGGGGCTGATACGGCCCAGGCCATCGTCACCTCCTGTCGCAGGCTGAATATAGAGGTCTTGACCCTGTATGCCTTTTCCAGGGAAAACTGGACCCGTCCCCGGGAGGAGGTCCAGTTTCTTTTTGATCTTCTGGGTCGTTTTTTGCGCCGGGAACAGCGAAAACTGGTAGACAACTCCATCCGTCTTAATGTGATCGGCAATTGGCAGGACTTTTCTTTGCCCCTGCGAACTGTGATCAGGCAAACTCTGGACAAGACAGCCCACTGCGACCAGATGACTCTCAATTTGGCCTTGAACTACTCCGGCCGGGATGAAATCGTGCAGGCCTGCCGCAGCCTCCTGGCTCGGAATATATCCCCTGAGGAAGTCACTGAGGCTTGCTTCCGGGAGCATTTGTATACCGGAACCCAGCCGGACCCGGACCTCATTGTGCGCACCAGCGGTGAGTTGCGGCTGAGCAATTACCTCATCTTTCAGGCCGCGTACTCCGAATTCTACTTTACCGAGACCCTGTGGCCGGACTTCACCGAAGAGGAGCTGGTTGCGGCCTTAGAAGATTACGCCCGACGCAACCGACGTTTCGGAGGTATTGAGTGAGCATGACCTCACACCAACAGCGCCTGGTCACAGCCGGAGTGCTCATCGCCCTTCTGGCCGGGCTCATCTTTGCCGCTCCTTTTGCGGTAAAGGCCGGGGCTGTGGCCCTTGTATGCGCTTTTGCCCTGGTAGAGTTTTGGGGCATGTTTTGGCTGGACCGGATGTGGCTGAAAAGCTTGGGCCTGATCCTGGCCTTGCCCTTGGTTTTGGCCCCTTGGATGGAATGGGCTGTTCTGGGTTGGCTTCTGGCCGTTTTTTGGCTGTGCGGGGCTGTGTATGTCTTTTGGGGCCGCAGCCAGAAAGATATGGTTTGGTCAGATGCTGCCCTGGTTATATGCGGGTTGGTGTATATTCCCTGCAGCCTGCAGTTTGCCCTGTATTTGTCCCAGTGGGAGCTGCTTTTGGTTCTTGGGGCTGTCTTTGCCTCGGATACCGGCGCATTCTACGCAGGCTCCAAATGGGGAAAGCACAAACTGTGTCCAGGCATCAGCCCTCAAAAGACGTGGGAGGGTTCTGTATGCGGTCTGGCGGCCTGTATCATTTTTTGTCTGGGGCTGGGGCTGTTCTTGGATCGGGGGGAGTGGCTGGTGTGGATAGGGATCGGTGTGGCCTTGAATGTGGCTGCTCAGCTGGGTGATCTCTTTGAATCTGCACTCAAGCGTGAGCTCGGGGTCAAGGATTCCGGAGGGATTTTGCCCGGCCATGGGGGCGTCCTGGACCGGGTGGACAGCCTTTTGTTGGCTGTGCCTGTATACATGGCCATCCGTTCGATGTATCCTCTTTTGGGGTAATGGGATTAAGCGTGAGTCAGGATATGCTCGATTATATTTCTGCATTGCAGCCTGCCTGCGACCTGCCGGACAAGGCCCGAAAGCTTGTGGTCCTGGGCTGTACCGGATCCATCGGACAAAACGTTCTGCGCATAGCCGAAGATCACCCGCAGCAGCTGCACATCATCGGCCTGGCCGGCGGTGAGAATATTCACCTCTTGGCTGAGCAAGCCAGACTGTGGCAACCCTCTGTGCTGGCGGTCAAGACCCCTTTCCTGGCGGACGAGCTGCGCTCACTTTTGCCCCAGGAATACCGTCCGGAGATTGTAAGCGGTGAGCAGGGCTATGTCCAGATGGCCTCTGCCCCGGATGCTGATATAGTCGTCTCCGCTCAAGTCGGAGCTGCTGGATTGGCCCCGACCCTGGCCGCGGTCAGACAGGGGCGGGTCGTGGCTCTGGCCAACAAGGAGTCTCTGGTTTTGGCCGGTCCCTTGCTTCGCCAGGCATGTGCCCACAGCGGTTCCTGTATACTGCCCGTGGACTCCGAACACAACGCCTTGTTTCAGGCCTTGGCCGGGCATTGCAGCCGAGAAGTGAAGACCTTGATCTTGACCGCTTCCGGCGGCCCCTTCCGAAATGCGGACAAAGAGTTCTTGGATCAGGTTACCCCCCAGCAGGCCCTGGCTCATCCCAACTGGTCCATGGGGGCCAAGATCAGCGTGGATTCAGCCACCATGATGAACAAGGGGCTGGAGGTGATCGAGGCCCATTATCTCTTTGGATTGCCTCTGGAGAACATTGAAGTCCTGGTGCATCCAGAGAGCATAGTCCATTCCCTGGTCGAATACCAAGACGGTTCTGTGCTCAGCCATATGGGCATACCGGATATGCGTATTCCCATCGCCTACTGCTTGAGCTATCCGCAGAGGATGCCCTTGGATCTGCCCCGTTTGGATCTGGTCCACGCCGGGCGGCTGACATTTTCCAAGCCCGATGAAGACCTCTTTCCCTGCCTGGCTCTGGCCCAGGCGGCCCTGCAGGCCGGCCCCAGTCATCCTGTGGTCCTCAATGCGGCCAATGAAGTAGCTGTGGAGCTTTTTTTGAAGCAGCACATTGCTTTTGCGCATATCCCGGTCTTGGCCCAAGAGGCCTTGAGCTGGCACAAGCCCTGTGCATTGACCTGCTTGGAAGATATTCTGGAATTGGATTCAAAAACCCGGTCTTTTGTCCGAAAGCATAAACTGGCAGCACATGTATGATCAACGCCATTGCCATCCTCCTGGTCATCGGAGCCCTGATATTTTTCCACGAACTGGGCCATTTCCTGGTGGCCAAATCCATGAAAATCGGCGTGCGCGTTTTTTCCTTGGGGTTTGGTCCTCAAGTGGCCGGTTTCCAATGGGGGCAGACAGGGTACCGTCTCTCAGCCATCCCATTGGGAGGGTATGTGCAGTTGGTGGGAGAGAGTCAGGAAGCGGAAATTCCAGAGGGCTTTGACTCCCGGGACAGCTTTTCCCTGCGACCTCCATGGCAGAGGATGCTGGTGGTAGCTGCCGGTCCGGTATTCAATTTCGTATTGGCTATTTTGCTCTATTTCTTGATCTTTTTCTTTGCCGGCCAGCAAGCTCTCTTGCCGGTTGTCGGCCAGGTCCAGGAAGGCACACCTGCGGCTGCGGCCGGACTGCAGCCGGATGATAAGATCGTTTCAGTCAACGGGAAGTCCATCACCTACTGGTCGGACCTTGCCGGGGTGATTGAAAAGAATCAGGGGCAGGACCTGGATCTGCAGGTAGAGCGCGGGAATCAATTACTGCATTTTGAACTCAACCCGGAGATTCGGAGCACGAAAAATATCTTCGGAGAAGAGATTCAGGTTCCCAGGATCGGCATTGTTGCCGCCAAGGAGACTGTGCATGTTTCTATGGGGTTTTGGGATTCCGTTCAAGCCGGGACTGTCCAGACCTGGAAGGTGATAAAGCTTACCGTGCAAGGCATTGTCAAGCTTATAGAGCGGATCGTACCTCTGGAGACCATAGGCGGGCCGATAATGATCGCCCAATTGGTCAGCGAGCAGGCTGAACAGGGCCTGGTTGACGTTTTGGCTTTAACCGCGCTTATCAGTGTCAATTTAGGGTTGCTGAACCTTTTGCCTATACCGGTTTTGGATGGGGGCCACCTCTTGTTCTTCGCTTTGGAGACCGTCCTCGGCCGCCCCCTGGACCAAAAATGGCAAAACCTGGCCGTCCGCATCGGCCTGAGCCTGCTCATCGCTCTTATGGCCCTGGCAGTGTACAATGACATCTACCGCATCCTGCACACCCAATAAACCGGCCCTGGCCCTGAACACGGCTGAGAACCGAGTGCAGTTCGCGGTCGGTACCCGGGAGAAGCTGCTTCTGGCTCAGGAGACTGAGGTGCGGGCCAAGACGATGCAGGTTTTGCCTCCTGCGGTTTTGGCCTGTCTGACACGACTTGAGCTTACACCCCAGCAGCTGGACAGGGTGGCCATAGTCCGCGGGCCGGGGACATTTACCGGAGTCAGGGTGGGCATGTCCTTTGCCTTGGGCCTGGCCAAGGGAGGGCAGATCGGCCTGGCCGGCCTGGAGTATTTGTCCTTGCTGGCCACAGGCTTGGCCGGTCTCCTGCATGGCAGGCTCTGGGTCTGTACCCACGCCCGCCAAGATCTAGTAAATATCCAGCCTTTTTCAGCTTTTGAAGGGCTCCCTCAGAGCCCGGCCGCATGTCTTACCCGGAAGGAAGCGGTCGAGACAATGGCCACCGGTACGCACACGTCCTATATCCTAGGCAGTGGTGTACGTCGCGACCCCTCCTGGTGGCAGTCCCGAATTCCGGAAATACACATTTTGCCCCAGGTATGGGATTATCCCCGCCCGGACCACCTGCTTCAAGCCGCATGGCAGGCCCAGTGTTCCCGGGATGGTCTTTTGCCGGTCTATCTACGCCCGTCGGACGCTGAAGTTCAGCTCGAACGTATCGCCTGGAATAGGGGAGTTGACCCAGATACTGCCCGGAGG
>JBNJII010000063.1:0-17053 GCA_051749205.1 Thermodesulfobacteriota bacterium
TGAAATATTTTTTTGCCCCAAAGCGGGCAAAAAAAGGGGAAATTTGCCGGATTGATCAGGTATGAAACGCACAAAGGTCCGGTCCCTCCGTCATTGCCCGGCCCGGACCCGTCGAACACACCGGGATCAGACTCACCGGGCAATCTAGGGGAAAGCTTTTCTATCAAAAGGGCAGGCCCTCTTCAGGTTCAAATCTTGTTTCATACGAGTGTTCAGCTTCAGAAGTCCTGATCCATGCTGATATTATACTTTGGAAACATATTTTGGGATATTTTGAGGCATCAGGAACACAAATCAAGAAATATCAGGTATCTAAGATTCTTATACTGAATAGTGAACACCGAACACTGAACACAAATTGCTATTATCCAGAGACAGAGCACATTAACTGAAATTGTTGAAAATGGAAAGCAGAACCAAAAAGCCCTGATATTTGCCCAATGCTACTTGACAACCCAGAGATAAACAACATATTCAATAAATGACCATTGGTCACAAAATGAACCGGAATCCAATTTATGGCCAGAAGACAGCAGGAAAAAGCCCAACAGACCAAGCAAGAGCTCATGCACTCGGCTGGGCGCATTTTCGAGCGCAGAGGCTTTGGAGCAGCCACTATAGCCCAAATTACGGACCACGCCGGTTACGCCAAAGGCAGCTTCTACCGGTATTGGAAAAGTAAGGACGATATCTTTCTAGCCATTATGGAAGCCCGGCTCCGGGCCTACCGGGATCTGAGAAAGCAGGGAATATCCCAAGCCAAGAACTTGGACCAGATGCTGCATGTTCTGGTCGACTTTCTGGAGACAATCATAGACGATGAAAACTGGTCCAAGGTCTTTTTGGAGTTCACTATCCACGCCTTTGACAACAAAGAGGTCAAAAACAAGCTCAACCGCAGCAATTACCGGCTGTCTACCGATCTTTTTTCACAGATCCTGGCCCCTTTCATTCAGGACAGCCAAAAGGCCCAAAAGCTGGGAGCTCTGGTCATCGCCCTGTTTGAAGGCTTTCTCATCCAGCAGTTTTTGGAAACCGATGTTCTGCACAAGGAGGATTTGCGCCGCACCATTCTCTTTTTGGGCCAAAAGTTCTCCGAAACCAAGGCATAGTCCTTCCAAAGAGGCAAGCTGGCCAAATCCAAGTATGGGGACAAAAACTCAACCATCCTGAACCAAGACACATGGCCGAAGGTTTACCAAGAGCTCGCACTGTAACACGGCAAGGAGGGGCTATGAAAGTTTGGAGTATGATGCTTTCCGTTATTGTCCTGGCGGCATACGCAACCAGCGCTTGGGGCGGACCTCAGAATCTGGATACCTGGAAGCCGGACTTCGATCCCTCAGGGGCAGAGTACCGGTGCATTGTATCCAATGTCTCCCATCCGGTGATCAAGGGGGTCTACGCCGGGTTTGCCATGCGCGATGCCCTGTGGGAGGCCACAGACGGCAAAATTTACATTGACTTCAAGCCGTTTTCCATGCTCGGCGGAGAAGTGGAAGTCCTGAACATGCTCAAGATGGGTGCTATTCAGGGCATGGGAGTCAGCTCTGTAGCAGCCACCAATCTCGGTCCCCGCTTTGGGTTGGTCAACCTCCCCTTCTTGATCAACTCCTTTGATAAATTGGATAAATTCGTCGACAGCGGACCCTTGTTTCAGCATTTCATGCGGGCTATGCTCCATCAGGGCATCGTCGGACTAGACATTACCGGATACGGGAATTATGGATGGGCCACCACCCAACCGGTGTCTACCCTGGATCAGGCCCGGAAAGTGAAGTTCCGCATCGCCGAGGCCGCAGTCAATCAGCTGCTGTACAAGCAATGGGACCTAAATACTGTGGTCATGCCCTGGCCGGACGTGCATGTGGCCTTAAAGCAGGATGTGATCACCGGTCTGGATCATTCGCCCATTGTATGTAATATCACCAAAAAGTTTGAAGTCGCCAAGCACTTCACCCAAATCAATTATGCCCAGGGGCTTTTTATCTGGATTTTCAACCAGGCCTGGCTGCAGAGCCTGCCCCCGGATCTGCGGGACACCTTTGAACGCGTAGTCCACGAGGTATGCGCAGATATCCGGGCCCAAAGCGCGGCCCAAGAAGAAGAGCAGATCACCTCGGCCCAGGAAGCGGGAGTACAATTCCATCAGCTTCCGGAAAAGGACATGGCGTGGTTGCGGGAGCAGGGACATGCAGTGCATGAACAGTATGCCCAGCGCATCAACAAGTTATATCCCACTGACACATACCAGCCCGAGAACTACTTGCAGGAAGTCCAGGAGTACATGGGCTACGAGCAACATCGGGACTAGTACCGTGTCTTATAAGTTCTGTCCCATGTGGTGGCAACATTTCCTTAAGACGCAGTACGAGTACCGCGATTGATGTATGATGAGATTTTTCCGTATTGCCCACTGCCCGCCTATGGCGAGGCCGAACATCCAACCCGGCTTGTGAGAGTATGCCCAAACTGCGAGCTCTTGTGTACCGCCTGGACCAGCTTTTGGGCCAGTTCGAAGAATGGGTCTTGTTCATCAGCGTGATAAGCGCCCTTATCGCCCTGCTGGTCAACGTCATCCTCAGATACGGATTTCATTACTCCTTGACCTGGTCCCAGGAATTGGTCCGGGAAGTGATTATCGTGACCACCTTGCTGGGATGCAGCGTGGCGGTCAAACGCGGGCAACAGGTGAGCATTGATGCTGCAGCCCATATCTTCCCCAATCTACGGCGTTTTTTGGCCGGGGTGCATTATCTGGCCACCCTGGCCTTTGCCCTGCTGCTCATCTACTTCGGCTGGAAGATGGTCCAGATGATGATTCAGACCAGCCAGAGCACAATTGCCATGCACATCCCTTTGGCCTGGATCTATGCCGTCCTTCCGGTCACCGGCCTGCTTATGAGCATACGCACTGTCCAAGCCCTCAAACGCCTTTGGCAAGCTGACCTCTAAACCACAACTGCGCCTGTTATGGAATCCAGCGATCTCATCGTCCTTTGCATCCTCGTGGGCTGCCTGGCCACGAACATCCCGGTCTTTATCAGCCTCTTCGCTTCCGCGGCTCTGGGGCTCATCATGTTCACCAACATGCCCTTGCTCCTTTTATACCAAACCTTGTTCCGCAGCCTGGACAACTTTGCCTTAGTGGTGGTCCTCTTCTTTATCCTGTGCGGAAACATCATGAGCTCCGGCCAGATCGTATCCAGGCTGGTCCGGGTGGCCAACGCCTTTGTGGGCTGGCTGCCCGGCGGACTGGGAATGGCCGGGGTCCTGGCCTGCGGCCTCTTCGGGGCCATATCCGGGTCTACCGTGGCCACAGTGGTAGCCATCGGCGGGGTTATGATCCCCTCCCTGCTCAAGCACGGCTACGATGAGTCCTATACCCTGGGTGTGATGAGCACATCTCCCAACCTGGGCGTCATCATCCCCCCCAGCATCAGCATGATCCTGTACAGCATGATCAGCAATGTGTCCCTGGAAGGGCTCTTTCTGACCGGATTCATACCCGGTGGACTGATTATAGTGGGAATCTGCGTGTATACCTGGCTGGTATCCAGAAAAAATCCCCGCCTGTACAGCCCCACTCCGATCCCAAAAGGTGAGATGAGTAAGGCCCTGCGGGAAGGGATCTGGGCCCTGCTTTTGCCGCTAATCATCTTCGGAGGCATCTTCTCCGGTATGTTCACCGCCAACGAGGCGGCAGTGGTAGCCACCGCCTACGCATTCGGCATTGAGCTCTTCGTCCACCGTTCCCTGACCTGGTCTCAAGCACGCACAATCACGATTGATTCCGCAGTGACCTCCTCAACCCTGCTCATCATTGTGGCTGGGGCTACCTGCTTCGGTCGCTACTTGACCCTGGAAGACATTCCCGGCCGGCTGGCGGAAATGGTCATGGCCGGCATCGATTCCCCGGCCCTTTTCCTTTTGTGCATGAACTGCATGCTCCTGGTCATCGGCATGTTCATGGACATTATCTCCGCCACCTTGATCCTGGGCCCCATCTTTGTGCCCATGTTGTCCTCATTTAACATCGATCCCATGCACTTTGGCCTGATCATGACCGTGAACCTGGCCATCGGCTATTGCACCCCGCCCATGGGGGTCAGCCTGTTCATTACCGCCTCCCTGGCCAGGCGAAACATCCTCTTTGTGTCCAAAGCTGTGCTCCCTTTTCTGGCCATACAGATGGCTGTCCTCCTCATCCTCACCTATCTGCCCCAGACAGTGCTCTGGCTGCCGCACCTCATGGGTTTTCACTAGTACTGCGTCTCAAAAATATTGCCTCAATTTTGGCAATCGGTTCTATTTCACTTATAAGTTTACTAAATTCGAATATCGAAATCCGAAATTCGAAACAATCGGAACAAATGACTTAAAAGATGAAATTCAAAACAAAGAAAAAACAAATCGAGATATCACAGTGTCTTATTTTGAATATTATGTCTTATTCGCATTCCGCTCTGATTTTTTCGGATTTCGATATTCGGATTTCGTATTTCCGTGTCGTTGAATAGTGGGTCAAGCTTCAAAAGAAAATCAACATTACAAATTGCCACTATATGGGACAGAACTTATAAGACACGGTACCAGTCAGCTTTGCCTCCCAAAGACCGCCAGTTTGATCGAGGATGAAACGTAGAATCCGATTTGACGCTTTTAAAGGTCTGTCTGCAGCATAAACAGGGTCATCATGCATGTGGACCAGACAATGTCCACAGCTATGTGCTCCAGACAACTCTTGTCCACCAGCAGGGTGGCCCAGGCTGCAAACTCCTCGTCGCTGAACCACAGGATGATATGCACCGGGATACGGGGAAAGGGCAAAAGCTGTACAGAAACATCGCCGTGTTCCAAGGCCTGCCCCCCCAGGATCTGGCCTTGAGCCAGAAACTCTTCTTTGTGGCCATCGAACCTGCGGGCCAAGGTGGCCAGGGGCAGGACATGGCTTCCGGATGCAAAGAAGTCTCCTCCCGGCAGCTGGGTGGGCTTGATCAGTTCCCAGCTCAAGGGTTTGTCCTGAGCATGGGCCAAATAGCGCAGAATGGACAGCTTGGAGTACTCCGGGAACTTCTCAAGGAGCTTTTGCCCCCCATGGGATATGCTGCTCAATCTCCTCTCAACAGGGTGGACGGCAATTTCCTGCCCCAAACAGGGAACCAGATAGGCCCCTACCTGGGGGTCATACTCGACCAGCGCCCCGGCTTGGACATCCCCAGGCTCCTTGCCGGCCAACACATCCCAGGATTCCAAAATTCCGGGACCGGCAATGCTTTCTGGAAATCCATTCTCCATATCCACCCCCTGAATAATTCTGTCTTTCTTTGTTCCTCAGATAAGGCTGAGATCATCTCCTACCCAAGTTCGAATTGAACCCGGTTCTTTTCTTCGTTCCCAGGGTCCTCCCTGAGGACCTTTTTCTCTTATGGCTCCGGCCATCTTCGTATTATCTTGAGATGTACTCCGGCACATCTGAATAATTTTACCCGGTTTCCCGCAAAAACTCCCCAGTCACCGACTTCGGATTGTGCATAATCTCCTCCGGGGTGCCCTGAGCCACGATACGCCCACCGTATTCTCCGCCTCCCGGGCCCAGATCAAAGACAAAATCCGCAGCCCGGATGACATCCAGGTTGTGCTCAATAACCACCACTGAGGCCCCTTTGTCCACCAAGGCCTGCAAAACATGGATCAGCTTGCCCACCTCATGCATATGCAGCCCAGTGGTCGGTTCGTCCAGAACATACAGGGCCCCGGGAAGGCTCTTTTTGCCCAGCTCCCGGGAGATCTTCAGCCGCTGGGCCTCGCCTCCGGACAGAGTGGTGGCCGGCTGTCCCAGAGTGATGTACTCCAGCCCCACATCCTCCAGAACCCCCAGCTTGCGCTCCAAAACCGGATAGTTGACGAAAAACGATCTGGCCTGGCGTACACTGAGGTCCAAAACCTGGGCGATATTCAAGCCTTTGTAGGTTACATCCAGAGTCTCCCGATTGTAGCGCTGACCTTGGCACACTTCGCAGGTAACGAAGACATCGGGCAGAAAATGCATCTCTACCCGGATCTGTCCATCTCCTTGACAGGCCTCACACCGACCACCCCGGACATTGAAGCTGAATCGCCCCGGCTTGTATCCCCTCTTTCTGGCCTCAGCAGTCGCGGCAAAGACCTTTCGGATCTCGTCAAAGATCTTGGTGTACGTAGCTGGATTGGACCTGGGCGTGCGTCCGATGGGGGACTGGTCTATGGATATAATCTTCTCCACCTGCTCCGCCCCCTGGAAGCTGTCCACCTGCCCGGGATTGTCCACCTTGATCCCCCGGGCCAGGGCCAAATGCTTATACATGGTGTCCACCACCAAGGAGCTCTTGCCTGAGCCGGAGACCCCAGTCACGCAGACCAAGGATCCCAGGGGCATGTCCAAGCTCAAGTCCTGCAGATTATTGGTCCGCACATGTTCCAGGCGCAGGGTCTGGACTTGCCTGCGCCTGGAGTCGGGCATGGGAATGACCAGATCCCGGCGCAGGTACTTTCCGGTCAAAGAATCTGCAGCCTGCAGGAGACGTTGCACCTGCCCGGCAAAGACCACTTCGCCGCCCAAGGCCCCGGACCCCGGGCCCAGTTCCAGGACATAATCCGCAGCCCGGATGGTAGGCTCGTCGTGTTCAACCACAAGCACTGTATTGCCCCGTGCCTGCAGATCTTTTAAAGACTCAATGAGCCGGGCGTTGTCCCTGGGATGCAGCCCGATGCTCGGCTCATCCAGGACATAGGTCACCCCTACCAGTCCGGACCCCAGCTGCCCGGCCAGCCGGATGCGCTGGGCCTCTCCCCCGGACAGGGTGGACATAGTCCGGCCCAGGCTCAAATAATCCAGCCCGACATTGACCAAAAACTCCAGCCTGTGGGTCAGCTCCCGGAGCAGGGGAACAGCGATCTGCTCTTGAAATCCCTGAAAGTCAAGGTCCTGAAACCACTTTAAAGCCCGTACAATAGACATTTGACACACATCCTGGATGCTGTGCTCCCCCACTTTGACCGCTAAGGCCTCGGGACGCAGCCTGGCCCCGCCACATTCCGGGCACGGTGTACTGCGCCGGAATCTGGCCAGCTCGTCCTGCCAGATGCGCCCCAATTGGACCCCGGATTCCAGCAGGGAGACCACTCCGGGCCACTTGCAGTCAGTATGCCCGTAAAACAGGGCCTCCCATGCCTCAGGGGAAAAGTCCTTCAGGGCCGTGTCCAGATCAAAACCTAAAGCCCGGCCCAGACAATCCATCTCCGGGGCATATCTGGAGAGCAGATTGCCCTTTTTCCAGGGCACCAAGGCCCCCTGGCCCAGGGACAGACCCCGGTTCGGGGCCACCAGCATGGGCTCAAAATACTCTACGCTGCCCAGCCCGGAGCAGGCCGGGCAGGCACCCTGAGGGCTGTTGAAAGAAAAGAGCTGGGGGGAGGGCGCAGGCAGGGACACACCGCAGGTTGTGCACACCGCTTCCGTGCTGTACAGGATCTCTTGGCCCCCGATTTCCGAAACCACAACCCGGCCGGAGCCGAGTTGGAGGGCCAGCTCAAGGGAGTCGGCCAGGCGCTTGCGCACATTATCCTTAAGCACCAGCCGGTCCACAACCACGTCCACTGAGTGCCGCTTGGTCTTGGCCAAATCCGGCACCTGATCCAAAGTCATCACCTCCCCATCCACCCGGACCCGGACAAAACCCTGGCTCTTGAGCTTTTTAAACACATCGGCCTGGTTTCCTTTCCGCCTCTCTACCACCGGAGCCAAAAGCATAAACTTGGTCCCGGCGGCCATCTCCAGAATGGAGGCGATGATCTCGTCCGAGCTTTGGGCCACAATGGCTTGGCCGCAGGTGGGGCAGAATGGCCGGCCCAGACGGGCGAAAAAGACCCGTAGATAATCGTAGACCTCGGTCACTGTGCCCACTGTGGACCTGGGGTTGCGGGTGGAGGTGTGCTGCTCCAGGGAGATGGCCGGGGAGAGCCCTTCCACCTTGTCTACCTTGGGCTTGTCCAGCTGGGGCAAAAACTGGCGGGCATAGGCGGACAAAGATTCCACATACCTCCGCTGTCCCTCGGCGTAGATAATATCAAAGGCCAGAGTGGACTTGCCCGAACCGCTGGGGCCGCAGATGATCACCAGCTCATTTCTGGGGATATCCACATCCAGATTCTTCAGATTATGATGTCTGGCACCTTGAATACGAATTGAGTCGTGCATAATGTTCACAAAAAGATGCGCCTGCAAAGAGTATTGCAGGCGCAAAGGGATATATAAAGAAACAAAGGCAAAGATCTAATCATCCACGTCCAGGGCTCTTTTCCGGTATTGCTCATAGAAATCCTTAAAGGCGGTATAGGGATCCAAGGCCTCTTCCTGCAGCTCCTCGTACCTGTCCAGATTCAGGGAGACAAAATTAATCCCCTCTCCGGCCTTGACCGCCACATCCACCTCCCAGGGCTCGATATAGTACAGGGGATGCAAAAAGCCATCTCCCACAGTTCCCACACTGTCCCGCAGGCTGGACGGTCCCAGGATGGGCCAGAAGAGATAGAAACCGTGCCCAATTCCCCAGGTCCCCAGAGTCAGTCCGGCATCCGTATCTGGCGGCTCGGGCTTCAGGGCTGCTATGCCCTCGGAGGGTTTGAGCAACCCTCCGAAGCCGAACAGGGTATTGATCACACAGGCCCCCAGCTCCTGGGCTGCATCCACCGGCCGGAACTGCAACAGGTCGTTCACCAGGCGGACAGGGGTTGCCGCGTTGTAAAAGGCCTGGTCAAAAGAGTTCCGCCAGGGTTCTGGAAGGGCAGCGGCATATCCCCTGGCCACAGGCTCCATGACCCAGAAGTAGAGCTTGTCGTTGACTGTAAACATCAGCCGGTTCCAGGGCTCCAGGGGGTCGGCTATGGAACCGTCCTGCCCCCCGTAGTCCGCTCCCAGTTCAGCCATCAAGTCGTCATCATCAGTTGATCCGTAATCTTGGGTTTGCGCTAGTTCGGATCCGGCCAGACCCGGACCAGCCATAAGCATCAGACACAACAAGAACGCTGCGGGCAAAAGAGTACAGGAACGCATTGTCTTCCCGGTTATTTGATCCAGCAGGTGGTCATTTCTTAACCTCAAAACACATCCCCTCCAATCCGTTCATGAGATGCGAAAGCAGGTACCTTCTACCATAAGCATTCAGGCCTTCGGCCAGCTCACAGTTCAGGATCCTCTTCCTCTCCTGATTCCAGCTTCTGTACCTTGTCCCGCATTTCCTGCATCAATTCTGAGACCGAGACCTTTTGCAATCTGTCATTGAATTGACTCCGGTAATTCTGGACCAAACTGACCTCTTCCACCAAAACATCATAGATCTTCCATGCATCATCTGTCTTCACAAACCGATAATTTACCGGAACATCCTGGTCATCATAGACGATCTTGGACTTCACCTCGGCCTTGCGGGAGGAAAAGAGTATCTCATCGGTTACCTGCATATCGTCATCAGAATAGTCCCTGATCTCGGAGAGATGGTCTTCGAGCTTTTGAAAATAGGTATTTTCCAAAAGCCGGGTAAACAACGATACAAATTCATCTTGCTCATCAGAATCCAGATCCTGCCAGTTCCGGCCCAGGCTCATTTGCGCCATTATCTGAAAGGTAAATATCTCCCGGACCATGCATTGAAGCTCTTCCTGCAGCTGGTCCTTATCCATGTCTTGGTCAGTCAAAACATCGAGCACTTGCTCATAATAGGCACGGACAACAGGGGCAGGCCCCTTATCTTCCTGGGCACTCCCTGCTGTGTTCCAGCAGATCAAAATGCAAAAAAGAGCACCGCAGCAAGCTAGTACCATAGGTCTGAGCCATCTCAATCTGGCATCTTTCATGTACATCATAGAATGCTCCTGCAATCGGTCTATTGTTTCAGATTTGGATATTCTGATTTGGATTTATTATTTGTATCCGATCAAAAGCTCCTAATCACTGTCTTCCCCGCCACCAAAGACATATTTGCCCACCAATTCTTCCACATCTATCGGGCTTTGAGTATCGATGATCATATCCCCCGCTTCAAGAGGCATACCTGCCCCCCCTGGGGATATACTGATGTACTTGTCGCCAATGAGGCCGCTGGTCTTGACCGCTGCCATGGAATCGTCACTGAGCTGCACATCCCGATCAATGCTCAGAGTGACAATGGCCACAAATCTCTCTGTCTCCAGCTCGATCTGCTCCACACTGCCCACGCTCACCCCGGCGATTTGCACCTCATTGCCCACTCTCAAGCCGGACACGGAGTTGAACCGGGCCTTGATGGGATATGTATCCGCCCCCCAAAAATCGAAATCTCCGAGCTGGATAGTCAAATATCCCACACAGAGCAGGGCCACTAAGACAAAGCTCCCTACCGACATCTCTACAGCATATCTGGTGTTCATACCTCATCCTTCAAGCATTGTCCTGGCCGCATACAAGGCTGGCCAGACTCTTCAGCCCATATTCCGCATCCTCCACCCCTTCGTGCAGGGCCTGGCCGGTTCGGACAACCGACCACCCGGCCAAGACACCAAAGGGCGTACATCTGGTGCCCAAAAAGGAGGGGTGGAAAAATTTGGTTTCCTGTAACGGTGTCTTTATCGCATCCACAATGTTTTCAGCGTCCGGAGAGCAGTCCCCGGGGACTACACACACGATCCTGTCCTGACTGTAGCGTCCGCATACAGCCCCGGTTCCCTTCAAGGCGGACCCGACCAAGCGGGCCACTGTGCTGACCACCTTATGGGCCATGAGCTCGCCGATCCTGGCTCTGACCCGTTCCAGATTTTCTATGGTAAACACAAACAGGGTCAATGTGCTTTGCTCTCTGGCCTGGCGGGTATAGCAACTCTCCAGATCCAAACGACTTTTGAGTTCAATTATCTCGTTTTCCAGACTTTGGACACTGTTAATATACTCATGCACTACCTGTAAATCACTTTGCTCCAACTCCAAAGGAGTACCCTGAAAGGGTATCTCGGCCTCTTCCAAAACAGCTATGCGGTTGGATATGTAAAAGACATCCGGGACATCATGACTGACCAGAACAGCAGTGAATCCAAAATTTTTCTGGTTGTGGGTGATCATGCTCAACACGCTGTTCTTGCGCACCGGATCCAGACCTGTAGTGGGTTCGTCGAATAAGACCACCTTGGGGTTGGTGATCAGGGCCCGGGCTAAGGCCACCCTTTTTTGCATCCCCCCGGAGAGCTGGGCCGGGAAATTATATTCAATATCGTGCAGGTCCAGGGCCTGCATCTTGGCCTCCACTCGCTCCCGTATTTGATCTGCAGTCATGGAGGTCTTTTCCTTTAAGGGCAGAGCTATGTTGTCATACACATGCAGAGAATCGAACAAGGCATTGTTTTGGAACATAAAATTGACTTGCGATTTGATCTTTTTGCGCTCCTGTCGGGGCAGGGATTGGATACTGCGCCCCTGATACAGGATCTGCCCTTCGTCCGGATCCATAAGCCCGATAATCAACTTCAGGGTCACGCTTTTGCCCACCCCGCTTTTGCCGATCAGGGTGGTCACTTCCTGGGGGTAAATGCGCAGGTTGGCCTTGTTCAGTATGCGCTTGTCCCCAAAGGACTTGGACACGTTTTGAAACTCGATAAGAGGTGTGGTCATGAGTTCGCTTACTGGGTAAGGCTTGGGCACATACGGCCGATTTATAGCAAAAATGTAGTCAACACGTAGTCGGAAATGAGCACAGACACGGAGGAAAGCACCACAGCCCTGGTCGTGGCCAGACTGACCCCCTTGGCTCCATGGCCCTCGGTCCGCTGATGCACGTAGTATCCTTGATAACAGCAGATTGTGACCACAAGCACCCCGAAAAACAGGGCCTTGATGAACCCTCCGCTGATATCGGACATAACCACCAAGGCATCCATGCGGGAGAAAAAGACCCCGGAGTTTATGCCCAAAAGGACCACCCCGGTCAGGTAACCACCGATAATACCTATGACGTCGAAAAGGGCGGTCAGAAGAGGAAAGCAGATCAGAGAAGCGACAATCCGCGGACTGACCAGGTAGCGGATGGGATGAATATCCATGGTATACAGGGCGTCGATCTGTTCGGTAATGCGCATGATGCCTATTTCAGCGGCCATGGCCGACCCGGCGCGGCCGATGATCATGATCGCTGTGAGCACCGGTCCCAGTTCCCGAATGATGGACAGAGCCACAGCAGCCCCCAGCACACCTTCGGATCCGAACTTGACCAGGGTATAGTACACCTGCAGTCCCATGACCATCCCTGTGAACAAGCTGACTAACAGGATAACAAAGATGGATTTGACTCCAATGAAATAGACCTGTTGCACAGTCTTGCGCACCTGCAAAGGCCAGGTAAATATATGTCTGACCCCAACCAGAAAAAAGACAAACAAGCCTCCCAACTCATGGATGACATGGATGATTGTCTGCCCTAGCCTGGCGGGGGACCACAAAGGTTTCATGGTTGCTTTGTCCATAAACTGAGTTCTCAATCCTTTTGCAGACAATTCTTGGCTTTGGGCCTTAAGCTTTGCCTACTTTACACCCTGGCGTTTCAAGCTTTTGAAGGAGAAAGTCCTCATGCTCCGAGCCTGAGGGAAATTTGTACCCGGTTTCTCATTTAAGGTCAAATCAGGCCGCCCTTATCACCCGAGGCAACCGAATCATGACCACCCCTGGTTGGAATCGCCTTCAGCTCTCCAATCAAGCCTGAGCTGGTGCTGCGTTCAAAGCTTGAAGTTCCGAGCCACTCAAACCGCGAATCTTTATAAATAGTTAAGAATCCACCTGCAGCCAAACCGCCTGCACCCCGGCCAAGGCCTCCTTGACCATGGGGTCAAAGACATCCATGGACTCTGCCCCTACCTGCAAGGAAGCGATCTGGGCTCCCTCGCCCTTTGAGGCCCCGGCCAGGAGCTGCACAAGCCGCTTTGCATCTACCCGCACTCCCTGGGCCAGGAGGATGGGTCCGATCCGAGGGGCCATAAAATTAAACAATTTAACACATATGAGCCCCTGGTCCAGAACGCCTTTATCCTCCGCCTCCTCATCCCAGGAGATGCCTTGGCGCAATCCGGCATAGGCACCGCCCCTGCGCATGCAGGCCCCCACCAGTCCGGGCATGGCCGCGGACAGGGAAAGCACGCTCCCCGGGGTGTGAATGCGGGTTTCCAGATCGTCCACTGGGTGATTATCCAGAAACAGACTCTGGATCTCCTGGTCCACAATCTGCTCCGGGATGTGCAGGTCTTGGTGCAGTATATCCCGCACAGTCCCTCCCAGCCGGACCTGGACCTGGACACCTTCCCGAAGCAAAGGATGAAACAAAGTCCGCTTTGAACCGGCCATCTCAATGTGCACCTGCATGTTATCCTCCATACAAAAGGGCGGCCGACTCCCGCCGGCCGCCCTTTGGCTCAGATCCTGAGATCGAGGTTTTCCTTACCAGTTGAAGACCGTGTCCAGCTGCTCATCAGAGATATCAAAGGTCACATTGTGCGGCTCCAGGGCCTCGCGCCGGAAGTAGCGGGGGAGGCGGTCGTGGGCTGCGGTAAAGCCGGCCCGCTTATTGAAGTCCCGCTCATTCATCAAGATGGTCTTGCCCAGCTCGGTAACATCGTCAGCAGTCAGATTCAGGCCGTACATGGCATTGATCATGTCGATCAGGGCCTGGAAGGTCTCCGGCTGATCCAACACGGCAAAGGCGATGAACAGGCACATGCCGGTGGCGTCCACAGCCGCAGTGGCGATCTGCAGATTCCTGGACAGGTCCACCTGGCCTTCCGCCTTCAATGGATCCACTTCTCCGCCAACCTTGAGAATGTTGGCGGTGACTGCATATCCGGCTGTATGGTCTCCGCCCATGGGCGAGGTGGCATAGGTCACCCCGACGCCTTTCACCGCCCGGGGGTCGTAGGCGGGGAGGGCCTGATTCTTGACCACCGGGGCCCGTTCCAGGCCGAAAGCCTTGGCCGTGGCCCCTGTTCCACTGCCCAGAATGCGACCCATAGGCGTGCCTTTACCCACTTCATGGACCAGGTCGATGGCCCCCTTGGCATCGCCGAACTCCAGCAGACCGGCTTCCATGGCCACGCCGATTGTGGCCCCCATTTCAATGGTATCCAGGCCGTAATCGTCATCCAGAAAATCCAACTTGGCGATGTCGTCCAAGTCACAGATGCCACAGTTGCCCCCATGGGACCAGACTGTCTCGTATTCCGGCTGCTTGCTCACAAAGTTGCCGTCCTTGTCCACAAAGGTCCCGGAGCAGCGCATCACGCATCCCCGGTGACAGCCGTGGGTGGGATTGCTTCCCCGGCTGGTTTCCAGTTCGGCCTGGGCCTCGCCGCTGATCTTTTCCGCATCCTTGTACCGGCCGGATTTGAAGTTGTATGTGGGATAGGCCCCGGCCTCATTGATCACATTGGTCAGCACGTTGGTCCCGTAAGCCGGCAGCCCTTGTCCGGTCACAGGATGCTTTTGCAGCCCTTCGGTAAAGACCTTGTTGGCTGCTTTGAACTTCTCTGCATCCTTGGGCTGCAGCATCTTGGCCCCTGTTCCGTCCACCAAGATGGCCTTGATTCCCTTGGATCCCATGACCGCTCCCACGCCGCCTCGGCCGGCGTGTCGGGTGGGGCGACCCTCAGGATCGGTCACCGCCACAGTGGAGTTGGCCATACGCATTTCCCCGGCCGTGCCGATGCTGATCATGGACCCGCTTTTGATGAACTCGTCCTTGAACTTCTCCGCCAATTGGTAGTTGGTCAGCATGCGGACACTGTCGTCCTTGTCGACTTTCACGCCATCCTGGCTGAGGCGCACTACAAAGAGATCGTCGCCGCTGCGCTCTCCTTCCAGGATGATGGCCGCATAACCCATTTTGGCCAGAACCTGAGCCGCTTGCCCACCTGCATTGGCCTCTTTGATGCCTCCGGTCAGTGGGCTTTTGCAGCCAACTGAGAGGCGGCCGGAGTTCACGGCGGCCGTACCGCTGAGCATCCCCGGGGCTATGACCAGCTTGTTCTCCGGCCCCAGGGGATGACAATCGGCCGGTACCTCGGCGTTGACCACTGCCGAGGTCATGGCCCTGCCTCCCATACCTGCGTAATCTCCCAAGCCTTCCTCCTTGAATGAAGGCTTCCCGCCGCTGACGTCAATGCGTAAAATTTTATCCATGCCCGCCTCCTTGTCGACTGGTTGTCTCTGGTATTCACCGCTTAAAGTGCCCTCATGGAGCACATGAACGGAGTTCTTGCTCCTAATTAATACGATATACTATGCAGATTGGCTGGATGGAGCAAGGGGGGATTGCTCTGTCAATTTTGCAATACCAAGTCCTGCATACAGCACAGGGAGGCCCTGCTAAAGAACCTCCCTGTGTGAAGAGCATTTTCTTGGGTGTAGGTATACAAGCTTGCCTTGCAAGACTTATTTACAAGGCTGCCTTGTAAATAGCCATGACTTCTTCGTCTGTGGGGCACCTGGGATTGGTGAACCCGCAGGCGTCCTTTTGGGCATTGGCGGTCATGGTGGCGATATCTTGCTCCTTGACCCCGAGTTCGGAGAGTCCCTTGGGGATACCCACATCTGCTGAAAGCTGTTCAATGGCCTTCAAGGCCATTTCAGCTGCATCCCGCTTGGACAGATGGTCGACCTTTTCGCCCAGGGCCTTGGCCATATCCACAAAGCGATCCATTTTGGCGATCATGTTGAACCGCTCCACATGGGGGAGCAAGATGGCGTTGCATACTCCGTGGGGCAGATCGTAGAATCCGCCCAGTTGGTGGGCCATAGCGTGCACATGTCCCAGGCTGGCATTATTAAAGGCCATGCCGGCCAGATACTGGGCATAGCACATCTGATCTCTGGCTTCGATGTCCTGGCCGTTGGCCACAGCCGCTCGCAGGGAGTCGCCAATGATCTCAATAGCCTTGATGGCACATGCATCGGTCATGGGCGTGGCGGCCTGGGACACGTAGGCCTCCACAGCATGGGTCAGGGCGTCCATGCCCGTAGCTGCGGTCAGCTTGGGCGGCATACCCATCATGAGCAAAGGATCGTCAATGGCCATGTTCGGAGTCACCCGCCAGTCCACGATGGCCATTTTGACCTTCCGGGACGTGTCGGTGATGATGCAGAACCGGGTCATTTCACTGGCTGTTCCGGCCGTGGTGTTGATGGCCAGATACGGGGGCATGGGCTTTGTGGATTGATCAATGCCTTCAAAATCGTGGATCTTGCCCCCATTGCTGATGACCAGACCCACACCTTTGCCGCAGTCGTGGGAGCTGCCGCCTCCCAAAGTGATCAGCGAGTCACAGTTGTTTTTTTTGTAGAATTCTACACCGTCGTGGACGTTCTTGTCCGTGGGGTTGGGCACAGTCTCGTCGAAGACAGCTA
The DNA here is from genome assembly GCA_051749205.1 of Thermodesulfobacteriota bacterium. Taxonomy (GTDB): domain Bacteria; phylum Desulfobacterota; class Desulfovibrionia; order Desulfovibrionales; family Desulfothermaceae; genus Desulfovermiculus. The sequence continues at coordinate 16,448 of JBNJII010000063.1, forward strand.
CTTCCAGGCCGCTTTTTTCCATCAAGTCCGTCATCTGCTTGGTGATTCCGGCCTCGGTAATGCCTTTGTCGGTAACCAAACAGACCTTCTTGCCCCCCAATGCTTTCATTTTTTCCGGGACTTCCTTGTGGGCTCCGATGCCGATCAAGGTCACGCTGGGAATAAAAAAACCGTTGACTTGTTCGCGTACTGCCATAACATCCCTCCAGTATAAGATTGCTTGGGTTGGTTTCCTGCTTTGCCTTGGCAATTGTTCTTTATAAGCAAATAGCAGACCATACAGTCTTTATCACTTCATTCCGGGATGTTACATAAAAAACGAGCTCCCTGACAAACACCATTGGGTATAAATGACCCAGGCAACACCTCCCTGCCGGACCCAAATCTCTGTATCTTCTTATATTTCAATTAAATACGCAGAAGTCGTTTCAACCCAGAAAAAAAGAGCAATTGGGTCATTTCTTCCCAATAACCATCCCTTTTCCCCCAACAAGGTGCCCATCCACACAATGCAGGTCATTTTGACTCTGAAAAGTTTTGCAGTTTGCGGTACAAAGTTTTGCGGGTAATGCCCAATCTGGCCGCAGCTCGGCCCCTGTGTCCATT
>JBNJII010000064.1:0-16731 GCA_051749205.1 Thermodesulfobacteriota bacterium
TGATCAGGTATGAAACTTACGTATGTCTTGCTCCGTCATTGCCCGGCCCGGATCCTTCAAATACACCGGGATCAGACTCACCGGGCAATCTAGGGGAAAACCTTTCTATCTGTTCTTGATTCCCGCGCCTTGCGCGGAAATGACGAACAAAGCAGGACCTTGTTTCATACGAGTGTTCAGCTTCAGAAGTCCTGATCCATGCGGATATTATACTTTGGAAACATATTTGGGGCCATTTAGAGGCACCAGGAACGCAAATCAAGAAATGTCAGGTTTCTCAAGTTCTTATGCTGAAAAGTGAGCATCGAACACTGAACACAAATTGCTATTATCCAGAGACAGAGCAAATCAACTGAAATTGTTGAAAATGGAAAGCAGAACCAAAAAGCCCTGAGGGTTCTTGGTACAAAGCCTCTCCAGTCCTGTCAACTTTAAAAACCTATGGGGGAACTATGCCTGTTAAAGATACATCCGCCCAATCCAATCCAGGCACAGAGAAGGCCGCCCCTTTTGTGAGTAAAATGCACCAAGCCGGTATGCCCGGTCCGGTGATTGAGCTTTTTTCCGAGTACGTGAGCCAGCTTTTGCGTTCCCAATCCGTAGGCTTCATCCCAGAGTCGAGTATTGAGCCGATCCAGAAATCCGAGGTCATGAGCCAAGACGGCCTGTCTGCCCAGGATGAGGACATAGGCAGGTCCCATCTGGACCAGGCGGTGGCCATAAAGCTCAATGGAGGACTTGGAACCAGCATGGGCATGCCCTATGCTAAGTCTTTGCTCACAGTCAAGTCCGGATTGACCTTTCTGGATATTATATGCAAGCAAGCGGCTGTTCAAGGTGGGGATATGCATGGGCCCGGGCTGGTGCTTATGGACAGCTTCAATACCCACGCCGACACCCAGGCCCATCTGGACAATATGCAAGTGTCGGAAGAGAAAAGACCCTGGTCTTTTCTCCAGCACACCTATCCCAAGATCTTGGCCGAGACCCTGCAGCCGGTAAAGTGCCCGGAAGATCCGGAGCTGGAATGGAACCCTCCGGGACATGGGGATATGTATGCCGCTTTGTACACTTCGGGCATGCTGGAAAAGCTTATCAAGGCCGGGAAGCGCTATGCCCTGGTCTCTAATGCCGACAACCTGGGAGCGGTGCTCAATCCAGCCATCTTGGGCTATTTCATCCGCAACGGGCTGCAGTTCTTGATGGAGGTGGCCCAGCGGTCTGCAGCGGACAAAAAGGGCGGTCATCTGGCCAAGCAGGCAGATGGGCGTTTGCTCCTGCGCGAGATCGCCCAATGTCCGGAAGAGGATGTGCCGGCCTTTCAGGATATCGCCAGGCATCCGTATTTCAATACCAACAGCATCTGGTTGGACCTCAAGGCCCTGCAGGAGATGATCGAAGCTCAGGGTCTGCCCCGGTTGCCCCTGATCGTCAATCCCAAGACCTTGGATCCCCGGGATGAGTCCACACCTCGGGTGTATCAGCTGGAAACAGCCATGGGCGCAGCCATATCTTCTTTTGAGCGCAGCGCGGCCCTGCATGTGGACCGCAAGCGCTTTGCTCCGGTGAAGAAGACCAACGATCTTTTGATCGTGCGCTCCGACTGCTATGAATTAAGCGATACGTTTCAGTTGCTGCCCAATCCCAGACGCGATCTGCCGCCCATTGAAGTGGATCTGGATTCAAAGCACTTCAAAAAAGTTGATCAGTTCGAGGACCGGTTCCCTTCCGGAGAGCCGAGCCTGGTTGACTGCACCCGGCTTATGGTCAAAGGTGATGTGCTTTTTGAGGCCGAGGTGGTCTGCCGAGGTCAGGTAGAGGTGCGCAATGAGACCTCTGTTCAGCAGCGGGTAGAGCGGGGCTCGATATTAAGCGGCGAGAAGCTCTGGACCTAATCATGTGTTGAACGGATAAAGCACGGCCGGCGAACCCGGAGGCAACATAAACGGATCAAGGATTTTCTTAGGGAGGATGAATGAAGGATTTAGGCTTTGAGCTGGTGTGGCAGACACGGATCAAAGAGGTGCAGGGTGTGGTCAGTTTGTACCGCTACAGCCAAAACGGGGCTGAGGTGCTCTGTGTTGAAAACGACGACGAAAACAAGGTGGTGGGCGTCAGCCTGCGCACGCCCCCGCGGGATTCCACCGGTGTGGCCCACATTCTGGAGCATTCCGTGCTCTGCGGCTCCCGGAAATATCCGCTCAAGGAGCCTTTTGTCGAGTTGCTCAAGGGCTCTTTGCAGACATTCTTAAACGCCATGACCTTCCCGGACAAGACCTGCTATCCGGTGGCCAGCCAGAACAGCCAGGACTTGTTGAACCTCATGGATGTCTATCTGGACGCCATATTCTTTCCGCGCATAACTTTGGAGATATTTGCCCAGGAAGGCTGGCATCTGGTCAAGGACGCCTCAGACCGGGATGAGCTGCGCTATCAAGGAGTGGTGTACAACGAGATGAAGGGGGCCTACTCCTCCCCGGACAGCCTGTTGGCCGAGTATTCCCAGCAGTCCCTGTTCCCGGACACGCCTTACGGCCTGGATTCCGGGGGGCATCCGGAGCATATCCCGGAGCTCACCTATGAGCAGTTCGTTCAGTTCCACCGCACCTATTATCACCCCTCCAATGCCCGCATCTTTATTTACGGCAACGACGATCCCCGGCCCTATATGGCCCTGTTGCACGAGTATTTGCAAGAATTCGACCACCAGGAAGTGGACTCCAGCATAGGCCTCCAGCCCCGGTTTTCAAAGCCTCAACGTCTGGAGAGCCATTATCCAGCTGACCCCCAAAACGGGGCCAAGTCCATGCTGACCATGAACTGGCTGCTGGATTCCAGCACCAATCTGGAGGACAACCTCAAGGCCCATATCCTGGAGGAACTGCTCGTCGGCATGCCGGCGTCCCCTTTGCGCAAGGCCCTGCTGGATTCCGGTCTGGGGGAGGATCTGACCGGAATCGGCTTGGAGAGTGATTTGCGGCAGATGTTTTTTTCCACCGGTCTGAAAGGGATTCAAGCTGCCGACGCGGAGAAGGTGGAAGAGGTGATCACCTCCGCCTTAACTGCCTGTGCGGAAAAGGGCTTTGACCCTAAGACCGTGGAAGCGGCGGTGAACAGTGTGGAGTTTGACCTGCGGGAGAACAACACCGGATCGCTCCCCCGGGGACTGGTGCTCATGATCAGAGCTCTAAGTACCTGGCTGTACAACGAGGACCCGACCTTGCTCTGGGCCTTTGAACGTCCCTTAGACCAGATCAAAGCCCAACTCCAGGCCAAAGAGCCTGTTTTTGAGGACATGGTCAGAAGATATCTGCTGGAGAACTCCCATCAGAGCACGGTGCTTTTGTCTCCGGATCCGGAAAAAGGCCGGGCTCTAGAAAAACGGGAGAAAAAGCGTCTGCAGGAGATGAGTGCCCGGTTGAGCAAAGAGGAAATGCAGGCCATATCGGCGGAGGCCAAACGCTTGCAAGCTCTGCAGCAGGAGCCCGACCCCCCGGAGGAGCTGGCCAAGATTCCGCGTCTGACGGTCAGTGATCTCCCGGTTCAGGCCCCCCAGTACCCCTTGGATGTCCAGGACAGCGGCTCGGTGCCGGTTTTGTTCCATGACCTGCCCACCAACTCCGTCTTCTATTTGGACGTGGGCTTTGACCTGGGCCAGTTGCAGCAGAAGTATCTGGGCTATGTCCGCCTCTTTGGCCGGGCTTTGACCGAGATGGGAACATTGGATCAGGACTACGTCAGTTTGAGCCAACGCATTCAAGCCCGGACCGGCGGGATTGTGCCCCAGGTATTTGCCGCCGGGCATGAGCACTCTCAGGAACCTTGCACCCGTCTGTTTTTGCGGGGCAAAGCCATGGCGGACAAGGTGCATGATCTGGTGGACATCCTGGCTGACGTGGTGACCAAACCCCTTTTGAGCGACAAAACGCGGTTCAAGCAGCTGGTCCTGGAAGAAAAGGCAGGCATGGAACAAAGGCTCATCCCGGCCGGACATCAGATGGTCAACATGCGTCTGCGATCCAAGTACAGCCTGGCCGACTGGGTGAATGAACATATCTCCGGACTCAGCTATTTGCTCTTTCTGCGTTTTCTGGCCGAAAAGGTAGACACTGACTGGCCGGCGGTGGAAGAGGACTTGGAGCACATCAAAGAGCGTCTGGTCAACCGTCGGGGCATGGTCATCAACGTCACTGCAGAGGGTACAGCCTGGAAACAGAACAAGCCGGCCCTGGATGCCTTTATCCAGGACCTGCCCAGTGCTCCTTGGCAACCGGCCAAATGGCTCGTGGAGTGTCAGGCCGGGGACGAAGGGGTGAGCATCCCGGCTCAGGTCAATTATGTGGGCAAGGCTGTGGACTTGTACGCCTCGGGGTACTCCTTTCAGCCGTCCAGCTTGGTGGTGGCCAGATATCTGCGCATGAGCTGGCTGTGGGACAAAATCCGGGTTCAGGGAGGGGCCTACGGGGCTTTCAGTCTCTTGGACCGGATATCCGGGGTCATGTCCTTTCTCTCCTACCGGGATCCGAACATCGTCCAGACCGTGCAGACCTTTGACCAATGTGCAGACTTCTTAAGCCGCAAGCTGTCCCGAGAAGAAGTGGAGAAGGCCATTGTCGGAACCATTGGGGATATGGACGCCTACAATCTGCCGGATGCTAAGGGTTTTACTTCCATGCTCTGGTATCTGACCGGAGAAACCGATGCCAAACGCCAGCAGCGGCGGGAGGCCATTTTGTCCACCACCTCTGAGGACTTCCAGGAGTTCGGGCGCTGGCTGCAGGAGGTCTCCACCCAGGGCCATGTGGTGGTCCTAGGGGATGGTTCGGCACTGGATCAGGCAGTGCATGCAGGACTCAAGCTGGATCATGTCTGGCAGGTCCTCTAGGCCAGGGATTAGGGCGTGCTTGACCCCAAGCCCTGCCCTTTTGATAGAAAAGCTTTCCCCTAGATTGCCCGGTGAGTCTGGTTCCGGTGTATTCGAAGGATCCGGGCCGGGCAATGACGCAGGGGGGGCATCCTTGCGTTTCTCTCGTGATCAAAATGGCGGCTTCTTGCAAAGAACAGATAACTGATAACCAATAACAGGCCGCCAGAGGCGGCGCTGAACCCTGAAGATTTCAGAAAAATGCGTCAGTGGACCCAAACCGGGCCTGGGCCCGGTTTGGGTTATACTTTGCGTTTGGCCTGCAGACGGCTGCGCAGCCACGTATACCACGCCTCCAGGTTTTCCCCGGTGCGGGCGGAAACGGAGATGACCTCCAGGTCCGGATTGACTGTGTGCGCTCCCTGTTCGGCCTTGTCCAAATCAAAGTCCAGATAGGGCATCAGATCCAGCTTGTTGAGGATCATGAGCTGGGAGCGGGTGAACATGCTGGGGTACTTCAGGGGCTTGTCGTCACCTTCGGGCACGCTGAGCAGGGTGATCTTCAGATCTTCGCCCAGGTCGAAGGCCGCGGGACAGACCAGATTGCCCACGTTTTCAATGAACAGTATATCCAGCTCGTTGAGATCCAGGCGGCCCAAAGCCTCCTGGATCATGGAGCTGTCCAGATGGCAGGCCTGGTCAGTGTTGATCTGGACCACCGGCACTCCGGTGGCGGCAATGCGTTGCGCGTCGTTGGTGGTCTGAACATCGCCCTCTATCACGGCCATGCGCAGCTCCGAGGAGAGATCCCCAAGGGTCCGCTCCAGAAGGGCCGTTTTCCCCGCCCCCGGCGAGCTCATCAAATTCAGGGCCAGAACGCCGTGGCGGTTGAATGTGTTGCTGTTCTGGCCGGCCATGGTTTCGTTGACTTCCAGGACTTTGCGCACCACTGGTATCTTCATATCCTTCCTTATTCTGCTTCAATATATTCGATGTTCAACTCCTGCCCGGCAACTACCCGGTGTCCTATCTCCTGGCCGCAGGCCGGACAGGGGGCAAAGGCGGCCAGGCTATCCTGCTCCGGACAGAACTGCGTACCGCACTCAGCGCAGCACAGCTTCAGGGGGACCGGCTCCAGATTGAGACACGCGCCGTTGAGATCTGTATCTTGGGTCAAAGCGGTAAAGGCCATGTGCATGGCCTCAGGCACCACACCACTGAGCCGTCCGCAGGCGACTTTGACTTCTAGGAGCCGGGTGAGTCCATGGGAGTTCATTTCCTGGCGGACAATGTCCAGCAGGCTTTGGGTCAGAGACATTTCGTGCATACAGGACTCAGCGGTGCCTCCGGCACATTGTTTGTTGTCCCCGAGCGGGGGAAGATCTGCCGTATTGATCATACATGAAAGATACCAGCCATACGTTTCAGGCCGGATCACCCTGGCGGCTTAATATGTATAACAAGTAACTCATAACGAATAATAGAAAAGCTTTCCCCTAGATTGCCCGGTGAGTCTGATCCCGGTATGTTCGAAGGGTCCGGGCCGGGCAATGACGGAGGGACCGGACCTCATGCGTTTCATGCCTGATCAATCCGGCAAATTTCCTGAAATCTCTCCTTGCCTCTGCAGTTCCGGTTTCCAGCAGATGCCTTCTACAAGGTGAATATGCCGTCTTCATAAATGGTTTTCTTCTGGCCTGATCCGAGCTTGGCTGTGACCCGCTTGGGCTCGATATTGACTAAGTCCCAGTGCAAAGCGGAATCGTTGAAGCCCAGGCTGGATTTTGTGCTCTCGGTGAGCTGTCCGGCTCCAGGGGCGTAGGTTTCGGCATAGGAGGCACCCAAAGCGATATGGCAATTGCCGAAATCCCCTCCGAAGTTCTCGTCGAACAGGGTGTGGGCCATGAAGGTATCGATTCTGGAAAAGCGCTTATCGGTCAGGGAGAACTCCCCGAGCTTGTCTGCATTGGCATCCAGCTGCAGCTGCTTGCGGACAAAGTCCTCGCCCTGCTCGGCCGAGACCGCGCTGACCTGGCCATGCTTGAATTCCAAACGCAGATTGGTCACCAGGTTGCCGCTGCGGTAGGTCGGCTGATCCATGAAGTACACACCCTCTGTCCCCCGCCAGTCCGGAGAGGTGAACAGCTCAAAGCTGGGGATGTTGTGTCCGGAGACACCCACCCACTGTCTCTGCAGCCCCGGAGTGACGGTCAGATCGCAGCGTGCGGATTGCAGGTGCAAGGATTGGATGTCCAGAGAGTTCAGGGCTTTTTTGATTTCCGCGGCTTGATCAAAAATATCCTGCCACTGTTTGACGGGGTCGGGATGGTCCAGGTAGCAGGCGCGCACGATTTGGTCCCAGTAAGCATGCTCATCGAGGCCGGCATTTTTGGCCAACTCGGAAGTGGCCCAAAGTCCCAGGGTCCATCCGAAGAGGCCCTGATTTTCTCGTTTGTCCAGGATGTCGCGCAATTTCTTGCGGGAGAGGACCGAACTGCCGATGCGTTCCGGCTCGATGTCCTGCAGATGGGTCAGGGATTCCGGGGCCAAAAGGGAGATGCACCCGTTGAGATGGTGCATAAGCTCCTCCTCGCCAGGAGGGATGAAGGTGATCTGGTTGGTGTTTCCTTTGGCGAACAAGGCGTGCTCCATGGCTGGGGAGCCGCTTAACCGATGAACCGGGTGCAGTTCCCGGTCAATGAGCTTGGCAAACAATATTTCCGCCAGGGGTCTGGCTGGAAAATCGTAGCGGAGAAGCACAATGTCCTGGGGGTTGAAGCCAGGCTTTCTGGCTGTGTGCATACCCCAGAGCAAGACCTCGGCGTATTTTTCGAGCTGATCAGTAGTGAGCATGGGCTGTACACGTCCTTGCTTGCAATTTGGGCTTTTCAGGGGTCGGCGGGTGCAGCCGCCCCCGGGGATGTTGCCACACGGGTGATTTCAGTTCAGATCCTGCTCCTGCGGAAACAAGGGCAGATACCGGTAGGCCAGGCTGATGATCAAGGCGGAATAGGCTATGATACACAAAGTGGTGGCCCATTCCGTCCAGTTGGGGATATATGTGGTCCATTGTTCAAAGGGCAGAACCGGGACCGCCAGGTTGTGCACGGTAAAGGCGAACCGGTTGAGGATAACACCTGCGCAGGTGAGCACAGCCCCCAGGTGGAGCACAAACGGACGCATTCGCCAGGGGCGGACAACGAGCATGAGGGCAGGGAGCAGGCCGCAAAGACCCAATTCAGCCCACAAGAGCCACTGGCTGTAGGTCTGATTGAACATATCCTCAAAGCGCATCCCCATTTCAGGGAGGATCCCTTGGGCCCAGGCCCAGGTGTCAAGGATCTTGAAAAAAACATAAATTGCCAACAGAAATCCGGAGATCTTGCCCAGCAGAGACTTGGTCTGGAAGTCAACCAATCTGCGCCCGGTCATCTTTTCCATCAGAGTGGCTATGAGCATGATGAATACCGGTCCGGAAGCCACGGCAGACAGGATGAAGAGGAAAAAGCTCCAGGGCCAGATAAAAAAATCTCCGCGCAGTACAAAGGGCCGGCCGAAGAGAACCCCGAATAGACCGCCCAGTGATCCTTGATGAAAAAAGGAGAGAAAGGTCCCCGCAGCTATAAACAGGGGCATGTGAATGTGGAAGTTGCGGGCCAAATGCTGACAAAAATTGGAATATGAGAGTCGGCGGTTGTGAAGGATAATGGGTATGCATTCAATGATCAAAATGAGCAGATAGCAGGAGATGCAAAAAATCACTTCCGTGAGCATGGAGTGGACATTGGGGTGCCAGTATCCGAACCAGGCCCGCAAGGGTTGGCCTATGTCCAGCATCAGAAGGGCCATGGCCCCTGAGTAGCAGACAAAGCCCACAAGCACGGCCAAGTGGAGTATGTTCTTTAAGGCCTGGATACGCAGAATATAGTACAGAAAGCCGGAGAAAAAGGCCCCTGCCCCCAGGGCAATAGTGGCCAGGTCATAGGTGACCCACAGCCCGAACCCGAAGGAGTTGTTCATTCCGGTGATTCCCAGACCCTGAGAAAAGACCCGAAAGGCCGCCCAAGTCCCGAATGCAATGATGATTCCCAGCAGGCCGAGCCATAGGCCGAACCTGAACAAAGAGCAGCGATGAACTCCGGCTGGGAGGTAGCGTGCATCGTCCATTTCCTAGGCCCCCTTTTGGCTTGCTTCTTCCAGGAGGTTGTCGCCTTGCTTGCGGACCCAGGACCGGGAGCTCAAATAGAAGACCTGGGGATTGGCGCCCAAGCGCTCCAGGAGCCGAAAGGCCCGATGGGTATCAGCCAGTTGGGTGACCCGGTGGGCCCGGTTGTTCAGGTCCCCAAAGACCATGGCCCCAGTGGGGCAGGCCTGGACACAGGCCGGCACGTAGTCGTCTTCCTGAAGGTTGTGGGGATCCCGGTCTTCGGCTCGGGCCTGTTCCTTGGCCGCCTGGAAGCGATGGTGGCAGAATGTGCATTTTTCCACTACTCCCCGGGGGCGGGCAGAGACTGCTGGGTTGAGGGTCTGGTCCATTCCCTGCGGCCAGGCAGGGTCGAACCAGTTAAAGACCCGGGCTTGATAGGGACAGGCGGCCAAGCAATACCGGCATCCAATGCAACGGGGATGGATCTGACTGACAATACCCCCCTCTTCGTCCTTGGTGGTGGCTGTGACCGGGCAGACCGGTACACAGGCCGGATTGGCGCATTGCATGCATGGCCGGGGCATAAAAGCGATCTCCTCATGGGGGTAGGCCCGCTTGTTGGAGAGCTTGTAAATGCGAATCCAGTGTATGGTGCGCAAGGGGTCAAAAGGATCCGGGGAAGGGGGTATGTTGTTCTCCGCCTGGCAGGCGACAACGCAGGCCCCGCAACCGGTGCATTTGTCGATATCTATGACCATTCCCCATCTGGTTTCAAACTCGCTGCGTATCAGTATTGATTCCGGCATGCTTTAGGACCTCGCACTCGCGGTTATCTCAAGAGCCACTTTCGAGCCGCACCAGGTGCTTACCCCGCTGCCTGTTTCCAGGCGCACAGTATAAAGGGCCTGGGCATTGGTGCCTTTGTTGCGGTTGAATCGGTCCCAGTTGGTATGCCCAAAGCCCAAGGGAAGAGCCACATGCAAAGGCATGACCCCTTCGTCCAGTTGGATACGGGCCCGGGAAATGTGACCTTGTCCGGAGGTGATCTGGACCACATCGCCCTGGTGGACACCCAATCTGCCCGCAGTTGTGCGGCTCATTCTGGCCGGGATGTCTTCTTTGAGGAGTTCATCGTCACGCAGGGCCTGGAGGCCGAAGGGAGGAATGCCGCTGTGGGCAGTACCTGTTTTCAGATCATGGACTGTGGCCAGTATGAGGCCGGAAGGGGAAGCAGCTTCTTGAGCGGCCAGGACCATGGCCTCAATATCCTGGCTCCAAAGTCCGGGTGACTGCTTGGTTGCCAGTTGCTGCGAGGTCCAGGTGCTTTTGCCTGTGCGTAGGCTCCGCCAGTTTGCATTCAGGGCGGCAGCCTTGGATTTGAGCAAGTCCTGGAAGGAGTCCAGGGGCAGGGAGATGCCCATTTGGGAGGCCAACTCCACAAGGAAGTCCGGAATGGATTGACTGTCGGTTTGAGGGGAGACGATTTCCGGGCTGACGGAGTATATGGCCTGGGAACTGCCGAACGGCGTATAACAGTCGTCCTGACGTTCCAGAAAGTAAGGGGGAGGAAGGACCAGGTCGGAGCGGGCCGCTGTCTCATCCATAAATTGACTCATAGAGACCGTAAACTCGATCATGTCCAGAAAATCCGCGGTCAGCTTCGTATTGGGCAGGGAATAGGCCGGATTGGCTTCAAAGCAGAACAGCACTTGGGGAGGATCTTGCTTCCAGGTGAGCGCGGTCTGCAGGGAGGCCACAAGATCCTTGGCCCGGATGTGGGACCACTGTGGTCCGGAGGAGACAACAGAAGGAGGCGGAGGCAAAGCAGGCAAGCCGCCCGGAGCATTGATTCTGTCTAAAATGCAGTTCAGTCCCAGACCCGCCCAATGAGTGAATCCACTGGATCCTCGGCCTGTCGGCGAGCCGGAGATGATCAGGGGGTTTTGGGCGCGGAGCAAGCGGTGAGCCAGTTTGCGAACGGTATCCGGACCGAGTCCTGTTTTCTGGGTTGCCTTGCGCGGGGAGTACTCCTGACGCACAAACGAGGAAAAGGAGGCAAATCCGTGCATGCCGGCAGGGGCGCGCACATCGGCCAGCAGGTGGTAGGCGATGGCCAAGGCCATGTGTCCCAGGTTGGGCGCTGCCACCGGGACCCAGGATGTGGCCACCGCCGCGGTTGCGTTTTGGATCGGTCCGGCATAATGCAGTTCCGGTTGTCTGGTTCCAAATATGTGTTGGTTTTTGACCACACTGCCCCAACTCCCGAGTATATCCGGCCCCAGGGCCAGGATGAGATCAGATTGCTGTATATCCAGACCCAAACAGCCCGTACCCCCCATCATCTGATTCCAGACTCTGGTCTGGATTCCCCGGTCGCTGGGCAAAAAATACAAGGACTCTGAGTTGAGGGCCTGTAAAAAAGCAGCCCACACCTCAGTGCTGGAACCGGTCTCATCGCCGCTGATGCAGGCTATTTGATCCTTTTTTTCAGCCGCCTGGCTCAAACGTTCCTTCAAGATTCGGGCAGCTTCTTTCCAGGAGATGGAGGTGAACTTTCCGCTCGAGTCCCGGCGCAGGGGACCTTTGATCCTGGCCGGGCTGTGCAGCAGTTGGACACTGGCTGCGGCCAAGGGATCTATGCCTCCCAGGCTCAAGGGGTGCTCGGTATTGCCCTGGGCCGTGATAGGCCGGCCGTCTACGGTGTTGACCACAATACCGTATTCCGGTCCCCCCAGCTTGACTATGGCCGGAGCCGCATCCCTTGTGCCCTGTTGCGGGGAGGGCACCCAGGGCCAGTTTTGGGTCCATATAGCGAGATGGTCAACCAGCTTATAGGGAACGGGCGTCAGCATGGTGCCCGCTGCGCCGCCGGCGATGAACTTGAGGATGTTCCTGCGGTCCAGAACCATGATGCAGCTTCCCTTTTGCTATTTGTGGCAGACGTAACAGGCGTTGCTGGCCCCATTTCGAGCGTGGCAATCTTCGCATTCCTGCATGGACATGGTATGTTCGGTGTATCCGGTCAGCTTGTTCACGGCTACAGGGGGGAGATCCTGTGAGTTGCCCAGATCCGGATGGCAGGCTGTGCAGTCCATATCTTGGTGGGCGATGTGCGAGAAGTAGACATTATCCGGCTGGCGCTGATAGGTCTGCCAGGGAACAGGCTTGTCCTTGCGGACGTACTCGTTTACAAAATGTTCTTCCGCCGGAGTGCCTCCAAGAACTGCCTGATGACACATGGCGCAGGACTGCAGGGAAGGGATTCCGGAAAATGAGCCGTCAGCCCGGTAGGAATGGCAATTTGTGCATTGCAGACCTTGGTTGAGGTGCACCTCATGGCTGTAGTGGAAAGGCTGTTGGTGCTGGGAAAACATCAGGTGGGGAAATATCCACCAGCCAAAGATGAGACTGGCCACAAATCCCAATACAACCGGTTTGACGCCACCTCTTTTGGTCTTGGTCACGAAAATCTCCCCGTGCCTGCCTGGTTGAAGAGGGCTTGGATGCAGGGTCTGCACAGCTGTGACCGTAAAGCCCTTTCCCGACCCGGGTTGCCCCCTGGATACGTCCAAAAAAATTGGATTCAGTTAGGCATGATTTTCACTACCTGTCAAGGCACAGGATCTGAGCTGCCACGGGGACTTTGCCCTGTTGGTCTTGGCAAGGCCATGCAGCAATCAAGGATTGGGCCACTGCTCAAAGCGGACAATGTCGTCTTCTTCCAAATAGGTTCCGCTTTGTATTTCGATGATTTCTACAGGAATTTTTCCTGGATTGGTCAATTGGTGGACCGTGGCCTGGGGAATATCCACGCTTTGGTTTTCATAGCAGAAGAACTCCTGTTCCTGGAGCCGGATTTTGGCTGTGCCCTGGATAATCACCCAGTGCTCGCAACGGTGATGGTGCATCTGGATGCTTAAGGATGCGCCGGGGTGGAGGCAAATGCGTTTGATCTTGTGAAAACGCCCTTCTTCCAAAACGGCATAGCTTCCCCAAGGCCGGTGCACGGTGATATGGGCCTCTACCAGGTGGCTGCCTTCCTGCTTGAGCCTGCTGACGATGTTTTTCACCGACTGGACTTGGTCAATGGGGCAGACCAGAGTCGCGTCCCGGGTTTGGACCACAATGGTGTTGTCCATTCCGGCAACCGCCAGCTTGCCTCCTTGGGAAAGAAACAGGCTGTTGTGGCAATTTTGGGCCAAGACGTCTCCCTGACACACGCATCCACGATCGTCCTTCTCCCCCAAGCGGTAGACAGCCTCCCAGCTGCCCAGGTCGTCCCAACCGAAATCCGAGGGGACCACAGCCTGTTTGTCCACTTTCTCCATGATCCCGTAGTCCACGGATTGGCTGGGCAGGCTGGAGTAAAGCTGGGTCAGGGGTTGTTCCTGCCTGGTCAGCCACCAATCCCAGAGTTCGGGCTGCAAATCCTGGAGGGCCTGGAGAAAGGAGGTCAAGGAAAAAACAAACATCCCGCTGTTCCAGAAGTACCCGCCGGCCTCCAAAAAACTGCGTGCGGTAGGCAGATCCGGCTTTTCAATAAACCGCTGCACCTGGTAGCAGCCCTGTCCCAGGTTTTGGCCTCTGGCGATGTATCCATATCCGGTCTCCGGTGTACTCGGAGTGATCCCGAAGGTCACGAACCATTCCTTGGCAGCCAGTTCACAGGCTTTGGCCATACAATCCTTCCACATGGCCAGATCGTGGATGAGGTGATCGGAAGGGAAGACGGCCACAAGCGCCTGGGGGTCAATTTCCTGAATGCGGTCCAGACCCAGGACGATGGCCGGCAGGGTATTGCGCCCCAATGGTTCGCTGATGATTTGGTCCTCAAGTCCGGGATCCATGTCCTGGACCTGTTTGCTGACTTCAAAGACATGCTCTTCATTGGTTACAATCCAGATCCGCTGGGCGGGCAGGATATCCATTACCCTGGAGATTGTCTGCTGCAAGAGGGACTTGTCCCCATTTAAGCTCAAGAACTGCTTGGGCAATTGGGTCCTGGACAGGGGCCACAATCTGGTTCCTGAGCCACCGGCCAGGATGATGGCGTGGCAGCGAGGCCAAACCTGCTCAGAGCTGGTTGAGCTGGACGATGATCCATTGGGCATGTTGGTCTCCAACCGGGTTGAGCATTGTTGAGACAGGACAGGCATAAAAAAAGGCCACTGCGGCTGTATGCCCCGGTGGCCCTCTTTGCATGGCGGAGAGGGAGGGATTCGAACCCCCGGAGGGCGTCAACCCTCAGTAGTTTTCAAGACTACCGCCTTTAGCCACTCGGCCACCTCTCCGCAAAGGGAAAGAATAGCCAATCCATCCGGGTCGTGTCAATCAATCAGATTTCAGCTTTGCCTCCGGCAAATCTGAAATATCTTTTTGCCCCAAACAGGGCAAAAAAGGGGAAATTTGCCGGATTGATCAGGTATGAAACGCACGGAGGTCCGGTTTCGCTCCCTCCGTCATTGCCCGGCCCGGATCCTTCGAACATACCGGGATGAGGCTCTCCGGGCAATCTAGGGGAAAGCCTTTCTATCTGCTCTTGCTTCCCGCCTTGCGCGGGAATGACGGACGAAGTGGTATCTAGTTTCATACGAGCTTTGCCTGCGGCGGCCTTGTAGGAAACAAGGTTTTAACCTGAAGAGGGCCTGCCCTTGGGGGCAAGGGCGACCTACCTGCGAGCCGGGCAATGACCGAGGGAGACATCCGTGCGTTTCATTCGTGATCAAGCCGGCGGCTTTTTGCAAAGAACAGATAACTGATAACCAATAACAGGCCGCCAGAGGCGGCGCTGAAATCTGATCCTAATGCAGATATCCCTGCTCCGAGAGATAAAGCAGGACCTCCTGGGCTGCTTCAGCCGGGGTGGCCTGGCTGGTGTCGATGCTCAGGTCCGGGTTGCTGGGTGGTATATAGGGATCATCCACTCCGGTCACCCCTTGAACCAGGCCTTGCCTGGCCTTGGCGTACAGTCCCTTGCGGTCGCGTTGCTCACATATCTCCAGAGGGGCGTTCATGTAGATCTCGATGTATCCTCCGTACTGGCTGATAAGCTCCCGATTGGAGCGACGGGACTCTTCGTAGGGGGCGATGGGGGCGCAGATGGCGATGCCCCGGTTTTTGGTGATCTCGCTGGCCACATATCCAATGCGCCGGACATTTATTTCCCTGTCTGTCTTGGAAAAGGAAAGCTCACTGGACAAATGGGTACGGACGATGTCGCCATCCAGCAAAGTCACCGGCCGGTCTCTGAGCTCCATGAACTTGACATACAGGATACGGGCCAGGGTTGATTTGCCTGACCCGGACAGCCCGGTGAGAAAGATGGTAAATCCCTGCTTGTGTCTGGGGGGATAGGTCTTTTTCAGCTCCGCAACCACTTCCGGGAAAGAAAACCACTCCGGAACCGGGAGATCGAACTCCAGCCTGCGGCGCAGCTCCACAGAGGAAATGCGCTTGGTGACCATGTCTGGTCCGACCTCGGTTTCCGGCAGGTATTGGGCCTTGTCTTCCACATAGACCATGGGAACCAGGGGAACGGCCTGGATGCCGATCTCCGGGCAGTGCTCGGCAACCATTTCCTGGGCTTGGCCGGCGGGATAGAAGAGGCGGTCGTTGCTTTCGTGCATAAAGGGGTCGGCCTGGTCCGGGGCCACGATGAAGTGGGTACAGCCGTAATTCTTGCGGATGATGGCCTGAAGCAAGGCCTCTTTGGGGCCGGCCTTGCGCGAGGCATAGGGCAAAAGCCCGAGCATGATCATGGTCTGGGGAAACCTCTGGACAAAGGCCTGGTAGCAACGGATCATGGTAAAATGTTCCAGGTCCCGGGGAGAGGGACGCCCGACCTCGGGTTGGAGAAAGATGCTCGCTCCGGCCTGGCGGGCGGCGTGCTGGATCATCTCTTTGTGCGCACAGTGCAGTGGTTTTTCAGTATGAAAGCCGATCACGTTGCGCCAGCCCATTTGGGTGAACCGGCGGTGGGTCTCTGAAGGAGGCAGGCGCAGCTCGGGAAAGTCGAAATGCAGAGGCGGATGCAGGCCTTCAATGCTCCCGCCGATATAGAAAGGATGGACGCTGTGATAGAGATTATAGACTGAGGGATGGCGGGTCTGATCCTTTGTGCCGAAGATGGACTGCGCCTCCTTGGCTTTGTCCGGCTCCCAGATCTCTTGTACATGCATGACCGCCAGGAGGAACCCCTCCTGGTCGCAGAGCCCAAGGGCTTGGCCGGGCTGGAGCCGGGCAGCGGTCTTTTCCGGAACATCCAGGCAGATAGGGATGGGCCACAGGGTGCCGTCGGGCAAACGTCCCTGGTCCAGAACCGAGGCGTACTCTTGGGAAAGCATAAACCCGGTCAAAGGGTAAAAGGCCCGGTTGCACAGAAGTTCCAGATCACATACCTGACGTTCGTTCAAGGAAACGTTCACGGCGTCGGCCACTTCTTTTTTCAAGTGCTCCACCCGCCGAAAATGGACCAGGAGGCTTTCGGAATAGGCATTCATGGGGTATCCGTTGCTTGGTTTGGTCTCGGTAAGCTCACTTCTTCCGGTCCCGGACCGGGACCCTGCCCACCACCTTGTGATAATAGACCTGCTCGGCCTCCAGGTTGATGGGAACCTTGCGCCTCATGTTCAGCTTGGTAACCATAAGGTTCAGCTTCTGCACCTGCCGGTAGCAGAGCTCTTCGTCGTCGCAGCTGCTGAGCATGTCCCGGATGCTGGCT
>JBNJII010000065.1:0-16564 GCA_051749205.1 Thermodesulfobacteriota bacterium
AATCCCATGATAAAATACGAACAATTTTAAGGAAATAGTGGACAGCTAAATGTATTCTATGCTCGGCAGGTAATCGTTTCAGCCCATACATGAGTTCAGAACGGGTCACTGTTGATATGCAGACTTTGGAAGGCAAAATAGTTTCGAGTTTTGCTTCTATATGTGCAGAACGTCCTTTGATTAGGTAGCTTACTGTGTCGGTATCTAGCATATAGAGCATGAGCTAGCTTGCCTCATTGGACACAGCATCATCAAAGATCCCCCTTTCTTGAGGAAGGACGTTCATTGGTCTCTCCGACATGAAAACGTCTGAATCATCAATGGAGTGAACAAGGTCGAAGAAGTCCTTCCATGCGCCTGCACCTGGTCGATTTGAGAGCACTACATCGCCGGTTGTTTCATCCCGAGATATATACACCTCATCACCACTAAAACGAAAATCAATAGGAAGTCGAACTGCTTGACTACTGCCATTTTTAAACAGCTTAGCGGTTTGTGCTTTTTTCATAAACCCCCCCCTCTTTGTCTTGAGTCTATATTCAAGTATATACTCAAGGAAACCGCAATGTCAAGGCAGCAGTCCCTCATAGGCCTCACCATCTCCATCAGGCCTGTGTGGGTCGACCGGTATCTGAGCATCATAGAACCTTCGGACCTCAGCTTGAGTGCACAGGGCTTCGTTTCTTGAAAATCCATAAAATTGTTAATCCCTTGCGATGTGTTCATGGTTGCCTCCTTGGATACAAGTTGACTTTACTAACTGGAGTTTGTACGAGTGTACACAATGTCATTCTCTCTGTGCCAATGTGAGTGAGACACGGGTCGATTGAAGAAATGAGACAAGGGCGGTTAGGATGTAAGCTATGATGAACAACACAGCTCAAAACGACCACACCCGCAATTGGCACTCTTCTCCTCTGGACAGGACTGCCCCCTCCCGGGAGGGCTGTGCATAGCACACACCTGACACCGGGGGGAAACCCCAGAGGGCAGGCATTACGCGAAGACGCGAAGCACTGCCCCTCTGAGGTCCCCGGTTATCTGTCGGTCTTTCAAAATACCTCATATCCCGGAATGCAACCTCCGACCCTCCGGGTAGGGGCAATCCTAGGCGTCTTCGCCGTATGGTTGCCCTCTGAAAATAACAAACCCACGGTGTCAAGTGTGGGTAAAGGTCAGCTTGGCAAGGAGGGGACCCCAGGGGTGGTTGAATAAGAACAGGAAGTTCGTGTATGTCTCCCACCCGATCACCTTCGGATTCTGGCAACCAGTTTGAGCCGATAGATCTCCAAGAAGCTCAAAACATTGTGCAGCAGACCCCTATCGGGTTTTTCTTGCTTATTCCTGCTCGCTTTTACTCCAGAGTACTTCATCCAAGATTTTTACATCCAAGTGGTCTTTTCCTCTTATTTTAATGGCTAACTGTTTTGGAGTGTAGTTATGCCCCAGAAAAACCCCTCAAAACAAGGTACTGATTCCTCAGTCCCGTCCTCATTGGAAGAGTGTCGGGAATTCTTTGCCAATGCCCCAATAGGTATATTCACCTCCACTCCAGAGGGATGCTTTATCTCAGCCAATTCTGCCATGGCCAAGATGCTTGGCTATGATTCACCGGATGATATGGTTACATCGATCACGGATATTGCCTCCCAATTCTATGCCAATCCTGCAGATAGAATAGAATTCATGCGCTTGATGGAAGAGCTGGGTCAGGTAGTCAATCATGAATGCCGCGTGCGCCGCAGGGATGATTCTATTATCTGGGTATCCATAAGTGTGCATGCTGTTCGGGACAAAAATGGAAAAATATTCCTTTATCATGGGGTTGTGAACGATATTACAGAACGTAAACGTATGGAAGAAGAGCAAAATAGAATTGCCTTAAAAGTTAACGACCTATATGAAAATGCCCCTTGCGGTTACCACTCTCTTGACAAGCACGGCTTCTTTGCTCGAATCAACGCAACCGAACTCTCCTGGCTTGGCTACACACGTGATGAAATCGTAGGAAAGAAGAAATTTGTTGATTTGATCACTACCAGGAGCCTGGAAACATACAAAAAGAATTTTTTGGTTTTCAAAGAGTACGGATATGTGAATGACTTGGAATTTGAGATGATCCGTAAAGATGGCACAACGTTTCCTGTGATTTTAAATGCCACAGCTGTCAAGGATGACTCTGGCAACTACCTGATGAGTCGCTCTACTATTTTTGACATCACCGAGCGCAAGCGAACAGAGGAGGCTCTGGTTCAAAGCGAAAAGATATTCCGGTTGCTGTTCGAACAGAACAAGGACGCCATTTTATGGGCGGATAAGGATGGTTGGATTATCCGGTGCAACAATGCAGCCGGGACCCTGTTCGATTGCAAGAGCAACGAATTGATCGGCCGACATCAGGCAATGTTGCATCCCCAGGACAAACTAGAATATTACCAAAACATGTTTATCGAAAATATTCAAACCAGGAAGAATAAAAACATTGTCGTAGAGATCGAAACAGCTACCGGGGCCATAAAATACGTAAATCTGATTTCGACAATCATCACTATAGATGGCCAGGAGATCAATCAGGGCATTTTCGTGGACATCACGCAACGCGAATTGATTAACCAGCAGAAGGAGATGCGGTTAAAGCTGGTATCCTACGCATTGGACCATTCCCTGGAAGAACTTATGACCAAGAGCCTGGACGAAATTGAACAAGTTTTGAATAGTACCATAAGCTTTCTGCATTTTGTAGAACCTGACCAGAAAACCCTGTCTTTACAGCAGTGGTCCACATCAACCCTGCAAAACTTCTGCAAGATTCCGGGCCAGGGAATACACTATAGCATCGATCAGGCCGGGGTCTGGGTGGACTGTGTTCGTGAGCGTCAAGGAGTAATTCACAACGACTACGCCTCCCTGCAGCATAAGAAGGGAATGCCGGAAGGGCATGCAGAGGTGGTTCGCGAAATGGCCGTCCCGGTTATACGCCAGGGTGCAATCGTGGCAATTATGGGCGTGGGAAACAAGCCTGTGGATTACACCCGGGAGGACCTGAACACCATTGCTTTTTTGGCTGATGTGATCTGGGAAACGATAGAACGCAAGCGGGCCGAGCATCAACTACAGAGAAATCTTCAATTCCAGGAGATTGTATCAAATATTTCATCAAGGTTCATAAAAACCACCAAAGATAGTTTTGATGCCGATATCAAGGAGATGTTATTGCAGATCGGCAATTGCTTCCAGGCGGATCGCTCGTATCTGTGTTTGTCCTCTGAAGATCATCTAACCATGACTCATACCCACGAGTGGTGCACAGAAGGCATTACGCCTCGGATGGACCGAATCCAGAACCATTCGACCGGCTCTTTACCCTGGTTCAGAAAGCGGATACTTTCCGGCCAACCTGTTCATGTCCCGGATGTCCATGCGCTACCCGCTGTGGCGAGTGCTGAAATAGAGAAGTTCATGGGCCGGGATATTAAGTCACTCATCTGTATCCCGATCAAAAGCGCTGACAGGATACGGGGAGTTATAGGATTTGACGCTATCAAACAGCAATATAGCTGGAGCGACAGTGAAATAAAAAATCTGATAGTGATGGCCAACATAGTCGGTGAACTTTTGCTTAAGTTGCAAAATGAAAAAGAACTAACGGCTGCCAAAGAGGCTGCTGAAGAAGCCAATAAGGCCAAATCACAATTTTTGGCCAATATGAGCCACGAGATCCGTACTCCCATGAACGGGGTCATCGGTATGGCCGGCCTGCTCCTAGAGACGGAATTGCCCACTGAACAGCGAGGTTACGCCGAATCCATCCAGTCCAGCGGGGAAACCCTTCAAGCCCTGATCAACGATATCCTAGACTTCTCCAAGATCGAATCCGGCCATTTGGAATTGGAAAACCTGGATTTCAATCTCACTTATCTTTTGGAGGATTTCTCCGTGCCTATGGCTTTACTGGCAGAGGAGAAGGGCCTGGAGCTCATTTGTTTTCTTGAACCTAATGTACCGGAACTGTTGCAGGGTGATTCCGGACGGCTGCGTCAGGTACTGCACAACCTGGTGAGCAACGCTATCAAATTCACGCAAGCCGGGGAAATCGATGTGCGGGCCAGCTTGGTTTCTAAAACTGAGACCCAGGCCAAGATCCTTTTCGCAGTGCGGGATACCGGGATAGGAATCCCGGAAGATAAGTTGGAAATTCTCTTCAGTAAATTCAGTCAACTGGACTCCTCAACCAGCCGCAAATTCGGGGGGACAGGCCTTGGCTTGGCCATCTCCAAGCATCTGGCCGAGATGATGGGGGGTGAAATCGGGGTTGAGAGCCAGGAAGGAGAAGGGTCCAAGTTCTGGTTCACTGCCCTCTACGGGCTATCTCCCCACCAGGAAGAAGCAGCCAGACCGCCCCTGCCCACAGAGCTGCAAGGCATGAGCGTCTTGATTGTAGATGATAATCCCACAAACCTGGAGATACTGAGTAAGCAACTCCAATCCTGGGGTGTGCGTCCTATTGAAACCCAGGACGGAGAAACCGCCCTGCAGGAGCTGCAAACTGCCTATGCTTCAGGCAATACGCCGGGGATACTGATCACTGATGCGTATATGCCAGGTATAGACGGTTTGGAACTGTGCAGGAAAATCAGGGAGGATGAGAGGTTTCAAGATATTCCCCTGGTGCTTTTGACCTCCATTGTTCAGTCCGAAGATGCCCGGCGTTTTGCAGAGGCAGGATTTAACGCTTCCCTGAATAAGCCAGTACGAAAATCCGAGCTTTTCGATACCCTGGCTACAGTACTGAACAATGCCCACCAGCCCTCGGAGGCAACTTCATGTATTACTCCGCAAAGGCAACGCCGTGCTGCGGAGAGGCCTTTTTTGAGCGGACATGTTCTGCTGGTGGAGGACAACAAGGTCAACCAGCAGGTGGCCCTGGCCATGTTGAAAAAGCTGGGGCTGACCGCTGATGTTGCCTCCAATGGGCTTGAAGCTATAGAGGCTATAAAAGATAACTCCCACGATGTGGTGCTTATGGATGTTCAGATGCCGGGAATGGACGGATTTCAAGCCACTCGGGAAATCAGGAGCAGGGAGCAGGAAGAGAAAAGCATAAAGCATGGGGCATGGGGCATGGAGCGGAGGACAGAGGACAGAGGACAGAAGACAGAAGTCAGGAGTCAGAGGTCAGTAGTCAGGGATCAGAAAGCAGGAGATAAAGAGCCGTCCCCAAATTCCAAGTTATCCAATTCTCCAATTTTCCAATCCCCAAAAGCCAGAATTCCTATCCTGGCCATGACCGCCCACGCCATGAAGGAGGACCGGGAGAAGTGTTTGCAGGCAGGGATGGATGACTATATCTCCAAACCCATCAAGCCGGAAAAATTGGCCGAGTTGCTCCAGAAATATCTGCAGGAGCCCGCATTATCAAAAGAAGATGGTTCACCGCAACAGGGTTCCCAGAGTGCTCCTGCTGAGGCTGCTCCAGAGACGGAGGAAATTTTTCAGGAAGCGGAGCTCCTTGCCCGTGTGGGGGATGATCAGGATGTGATGCGGGAAATCCTGGAGGAAGTGCTCAGTGACGTTCCCAACCGGTTAGAGAGTCTCAAGAAGGCGGCACAAGACGGGGATGCCCGGGAAGTCCGCTCCTTCGCCCACAGCATCAAGGGCATGGCAGGCAATATATCCGCGCCCAGGGTGAGGGAAACAGCTTCCAAACTAGAGACCCTGGCGGCAAATCAGGACCTATCGGGCATGGAGGAATTGATTTGGGAGCTGGAAAGTGAGTTTGAGCTGCTCAAGACGGAGCTGAAAAAAATAAGTGGAGATGGCCATGACTGATCAGTACCACTCCCGGTGTCAGGTGTGTATAAAGACCAGCTCCCAAAGAGGGCTACATGCCCATTCTCAATGGCCCGAGCTTTGACATTGTCGCCTTCTATGCAGACATCACCCAGGAGCAATGTTTTGCTTTCCTCGATCCACTCCTCGGAAGACACCGGACCGGGTTCGGGAATCAGCTCATCGCCGTCTCGTGCAACCTGCTTGCTGCATATGACGATATTGCGGCCAAAGGCTTTTGCCTCTTCAAAATCTATTTCATCAGGGTGGCCAGTAGTATAGCTTGGGTACGGATAAAACGGAACGGTAAGATCGGCATAGCTGTGGTGGCATCCAATGACTTTGGCGCCTTTGTTGTTGAGCTTCTCAGCAACTGAAGGGAAAAAATTGCCGATCACATTTGCGTGCGTGCAGAACACAAACCAATGCCTCGTTTAATATGAATCTCTCCGGGCTCCCGCTGAATGACCATACATCTTTCCCCGCCCAGCCGTCCTTGATAAAACCCCTGACCCACCCAGGCTGTGCGTGCCTTGCGCTCCGGTGCTTCGCCTAAGACGGCTTCGCATTCCTTCGTTCCGGGTCCTGATCATACAATACAATTGTAAAATGAGACACAAAACTTATTTTGCAGGTAACTTGTCCATGGATGTAATTTTTGGTAAACAATAACAATTGATGAGTACAAAATTTTTCATAGTCTTGATACGGTTTTATCTGGGTCTACTCCGAGCCGGACAAAGGGAGCACTATCAAGATTTACCTTCCCAGAGTGGAGAGGTTGAAGCCGGGAACAAAGTCCCATGAAAAGGATGTTCAGGATCTGACCGGCTTTGAAACCGTCCTGGTTGTGGAAGATGATCCTCAAGTACGCAGTCTGGCCGTGAAGAGTCTCACGGGGTTCGGCTCCTTGTCCTAACGGCCGAAAACGGTGACCGGGCTTTTCAAGTTGCCGGAAATTTGTCGGATCCAATACATCTGGTGCTCACGGAGGTGATCATGCCCGGGATGAACGGCAAAGAGATGTCCGAGCAGCTGAAGGCTACCCGGCCGGAGATCCAGGTCCTGTACATGTCTGGCTATACGGACAAAGCAATTGCGCATCACGGGGTCCTGGATCCGAAAGCGGCCTTTAGCGGCAAACCGTTTACTCCCGCTGTCCTGGGCCGCAAGGCAGGAAAGGTGCTGGACTCATGATGCAGATGAGGCTCAGTTCCATCCTGATAATTATCTTAAGTGGTGTTTTTCTGGTCGCCGGAGTGATTCTGATCGTTCTGGTCAACTTTTCGATGCACCAGCAGGCTTTGGAAGAGGCCAAAAGCAAAGCCAGAATCATTCTGGATCGCAACCTGGCTACTCACACCTACTTCACCCATCAACTCAAACCCAGTGTTTTTGAGCTGGCCGGGGAACCAAAATCCGAGGT
The DNA here is from genome assembly GCA_051749205.1 of Thermodesulfobacteriota bacterium. GTDB lineage: Bacteria > Desulfobacterota > Desulfovibrionia > Desulfovibrionales > Desulfothermaceae > Desulfovermiculus. The sequence goes on from JBNJII010000065.1 coordinate 7,256, forward strand.
CCCCTTTGATCCGATCTGGATGTCCTCCACCTATGCCGTGCGGGAGATCGAAGATTACTTTCAAAAGCTCTCCGAGACCGGATATTATTACAAGGAGTGCGCCATCAACGCCCGCAGCCCGGAGAACGAGGCCGATGCCCATGAAAAAAAATTTATCCAGGACATGAATCAGGATCCTGATCTCATTGAAAAAACAACCATTCGGACCATGAACGAGCATTCCTATTTCCAGGTTCTGCGCAAAAGCGAAACCATGGAACAAACCTGTTTGCCCTGTCACAGCAAGCCGGAGATGGCCCCGGAAGGGCTTGTGCAGGAGTATGGAACAACACGCAGCTTTGGGCGGAATGTGGGCGAGGTGATTTCGGCCATCTCCATCCGCATCCCTCTGGACCAGGCCTACTCCCGGGCCAATTCTTTTTCCATGCAGCTCTCGGTTATGCTCCTTGTTCTGCTCGGGGTCCTCTACGCCATACTCATCCTGACCCACAAGCGGCTTATCCATTCCCCTCTGGCCGCGCTGGGCAGGCAGGTCAAAGGGATTGCCGAAGATGCGGGGCTCCTGGGAGCCAAGGTCAGCCCGCCGGTCCTACGGGAGTTTAGAGATTTGTCGGAACAGTTCAACACCATGTCTCTGCGTCTGAAAAAAAGCATGGACCATTTGGAAGACCAGGTAAAGATGCGTACAGAAGAACTGCAAAGTGCCAATGAGCAACTGGAACGGAGAATTGAAGAAAAAACACAGGCAGAGGCGGCCTTGATCCAGGAGCGCAATCGTCTGCAGGAAGCCCTGCATGAGGTCAAGACCCTGCGGGGGCTCATCCCCATCTGCGCTCACTGTAAAAAGGTCCGGGATGATCAAGGTATTTGGAATCAGATCGAATCATACATGCGCGACCATACAGAAGCCCGGTTCACCCACGGACTGTGCCCGGAATGTGAGGCTTTGCTCTATCCGGATCAGGATGAAGATTGAGTGATCATGGTTTCTGGCGGGGAGCACCCCCAAGTCGGCTATAATATGCTCAAAGACCACTATAAATATTGATAAGGTATGAAAAAAATTCAAAGAAATATAACCATTATAAGTGTGCTGTGGATTGTATTGGTTTCGATCTCTTTTGTCTGGAATTACACGAATACTAAAAAAGAACATACGGAAATTGCATTACAATCGGCTAAGAGCTTTTTTGATTTAATTGTGATGACTCGGGAATGGAACGCTAGGCACGGGGGAGTATATGTCCCGGTAACACCTGAAACCCAGCCGAATCCGTATCTGGATACACCTATGCGCGATATTCAAGTCAATGAACAATTAATCCTGACCAAGGTTAATCCGGCTTTTATGACCCGGCAGGTTTCCGAAATCTCGGAAAAGGAAGGTATTTCTTTTCATATAACAAGCTTAAACCCGATCCGTCCGCAGAACAAACCCAGGCCAATAGAGAAAGAAGCTCTCAAGGCCTTTGAAAAAGGAGAGGTTGAAAAGGGAAGATTCATCAAACAGAACGGAAGGAACGACTTCTTTTACATGGCGCCCTTGAAGACAAAGAAAGCATGCTTGAAATGCCACGCGGAACAAGGTTACCAAGAGGGTGATATCCGAGGCGGCATCAGTGTCACACTGCCCTTTCGGGAGTCCATACCAATGACCGCAATGCTGCTCGGCCACACCGGCATTGGCTTGGTCGGATTGCTTGGAATATTTGTTGCCGGCCGAAGATTAAATAATGCCTATGACACCATCCGAAGGCAGGCCACCTACTGTGAGCTCACCGGGATACCCAATCGGCGTAGTTTTTCGGAACGGATCATTGCAGAATTGAACCGCAGTCAGCGGGATCAGGAGCCCTTGTCTCTCATTATATGCGACATTGATAATTTCAAGTCCTATAACGATCATTACGGCCATGAGCAAGGGGATAGATGTCTGCGAAAGGTGGCCCAGCAGATCCAGAATACGCTCAAACGACCAAGTGATTTCTGTGCGCGTTTTGGCGGAGAGGAATTTGCCGTTCTTCTGCCTGGCACGTCACTTGAGAATGCCATGCACGTTGCTGAGGAAATTCGTAAGAATATAGAAGAACTTGCCATTTGTTGTGAAAGCTTACGAGATTCCGAAATCGTCACTATAAGCCTGGGGGTAGCTACATGCGAAGGCGATGAGACATGCTCCAGGGAGACGTTGATTTATCAGGCAGATACCGCCATGTATCAAGCAAAAAAGAATGGAAGAAATCGTGTGAGCTCCTTTAAAGAATAAATCAAAGTGCGGGTGGAACCTTATTCACCAAGCCGGCCTGCAAGGCGGCAGCCAAAAGGCTTTTTTAAAGAACTACCGGCCCGCGGCCTTGGAATTGGCCATATATGGATATCATTTCCATCAAGATTGCCAAGCCGGTGGACAAGGATGAGCTTTTGGCAGTGCTGGAGAGAAGTGTTCATGGCTCACAGTCGAAGTGAAGAATATGGCTGTGGATATGAAGCAACCCTCCCAGGGCCCAGGCTGTGCATAGCACACATAAAATAACAGACCCACGGTGTCGGGAGTGGGTAAGGATCAGCAGGGCCCATGAAGGGCTGAGATGCTGTAATGGCATTAAAACACCTCCACAGGGGGTAAAAACAGTGGAGTTCTTGCATTGTCTCCCAAGCAATCCCCTCAAGAAGTTGGAAACCAGGTTGAGCCAATCGACCCTCAAGAAGCTCAGGATCTTTTGCAGCACGCCCCGATCGGGGTTTTTAAGTCCACTCCTGAGGGGAATTTTGTTTACGCAAACAAGACATTAGCCAGAATGTACGGCTTCAGTGAACCTGATGAATTGATCCAGTCCATTACTGATATAACCACCCAGTTTTATCTCCACCCGGAAGACAGACTTGAGCTTCAGCGACGTTTGGAACAAGACGGGGAGATTGACAATTTTGAGTGTCGGGTCAAGCGCCGGGATGGCTCAATAATTTGGGTATCCACCAATGCCAGGGCAGTGCGGGACAGTGCCGGGAAGATTTTCCAGTATCAGGGCTATTCCACCGACATAACAAAGCAAAAGCAGGGCGAAGAAGAGCTCAAGCGTGTCCAATGGATGCTTCAACCCAGGCAAGAGGCACGGGCAGATATTTTGCCTGAATATGGAAACCTCCTGGAGCTGAATACTCGCCGGATCATCCTGGATACTGTGGGCCAGGAGATGCTCAACGATATTGTAAATGATTTTCTAAGCCTTCTGGAGACTTCGGTAGCCATCTACGAGGGCAACGGAGATTATGCCCTGGGCATCTTTTCCTCTAAATGGTGCCGGTTCATGGATTCTGCCTCCAGGCGGTTATGCAATACCCCGGACAATCGCCAAGCGCTGAACTGCGGCAAGTGGTTGTGCCATGAATCCTGCTGGGAGACTGCCCAGGCCTGCATGGAAAAGCAGGAACCAGTAGATGTAGAGTGCGTGGGAGGTATTCGGCTTTATGCCGTCCCCATACTCTGCCAGGGAAAGGTCATCGGAAGTATCAATCTGGGATATGGAGATCCGCCAAAGGATTTGTCCGCCTTAAGCAAATTAGCTGTTCATTATCAGGTAGATGTCCAGGAATTGATCCAGCATGCCAATGCCTATGAATCCCGACCCCCTTTTTTGGTGGAAAATGCCAAACGCCGCATGCAGACAGCCGCACGCTTGATCGGAGAGATTGTGGAGCGCAAAAGATCAGAGCAGGACCTGCATGAAAGTGAGCAACTCTTTAGGTCCCTGTTTGAAGACCATATTGCGGTCAAACTCATGCTTGATTCCAATACTGGAAAAATCATTGATGCCAATCATGCAGCAGCAGATTTCTACGGCTGGTCCCGCAGCCGGTTGCGGCAGATGAACATTCAGCAAATAAACGCTCTGACAGAGCAAGAGATTGCCCAAGAGATGCACAAATCCAGGACCAGCCAGAGACTCCGCTTTGAATTTCAGCACAGGCTGGCTGACGGCTCCCTGCGGGATGTGGAAGTCTTTAGCGCCAAGGTCAAGGCAAAGGAAAGGGGGCTTTTGCATTCCATTGTACATGACATAACTGACCGCAAGCAGGCTGAGGAAGCCTTGTGGCAATCAGAGAACTACTACCGGGCCATATTCGAAACCTCCGGCACGGCTATGTTTATGATTGACCAGGATACCACAATTGGGCATGTGAACTCCAACTTCGAGAATATGTCTGGATATTCCAGGGAAGAGATCGAGAACAAAGAATCCTGGACCGAGTTTGTGCACCCCGATGATGTGGGTTGGATGAAAGAAAACCACTATCTGCGGCGTCAGGACCCGGATGCAGCACCTCGCCAATACGAATTTCGATTCATCAATCGGTACCATGACCAATTGAATGTCTTGCTGGCTGTAGACATGGTTCCAGGAACCAGTCAAAGCATAGCATCTGCAATCGATATCACTGCAAGGAAGAAGGCAGAGGTGGCCTTGCGGGAGAGCGAGCAGAAATACAAGCAATTATTTGAATATTCACCTGTTTCTCTGTGGGAACTGGATTTTTCCCAGGTAAAAAGGCGCATAAATGGTCTTATGTCCCAGGGGATTGAAGATTTATACTCCTATCTTCTTGAACGTCAGGATCTGGCCTGGGAACTGGCTGGTCTGGTGAAAGTACGAGATGTCAATCAACAGACACTTCATCTGTACAAAGCCACGTCCAAGGATGAACTCTTATCTGCAATAACCAAGGTTTTTGGAAAAGAGACGCTCAAAGACTTCATACAGACGTTTTTGGTTATCGCCAACGGCGAACAGGGTTTCGTTTCCCAAAGAGATCATATGACTTTGGATGGCCAGGAATTAAAGGTCAATATTTACTGGTCCGTTATCTCCGGCTATGAAGAGGATTATTCTCGGGTCCTGGTATGTTTTGCTGATATGACCGAAATTTTGAGAATCCAGAATGAACTCTATCAAGCCAAGGAGCAGGCCGAAGCCGCCAATCGGGCTAAGTCAGAATTTTTGGCCAATATGAGCCATGAGATACGGACTCCACTCAACGGCATTATGGGCATGCACCAGTTGCTGCAAACGACTGACCTGGATGATGAACAAAGTGAATTCCTGGACATGGCTTATAACGCTTCTCATCGCCTGAACAGGCTCTTAAGCGATATCCTGGATCTGTCCAGGATGGAATCCGGCAAGATGGAGCTGAGAGATGAAGAGATCTTCCCCAATAACGTCAAGCAGTCTATAGGAGATATCTTTGGACATATCTGCCAGGAAAACAAAAACGTCCTGCAAATAGGCCTGGATGATAACGTTCCTGCCAAGCTTATCGGCGACAGCACCCGCCTGACCCAGATCCTGTTCAACCTGGTGGGCAACGCCCTGAAACACACCCGAAACGGGGAAGTCAGTTTGCATGTCTCTTGTTTGCCCGGGATGAACCCGAAGATGTGTCGCCTGCTGTTCGTGGTGGAAGACAATGGACAAGGGATCCCGGAAGACAAGTTAGACCAGGTTTTTGAAGCCTTTACCCAGGCCGGTGATTCTCATTCTCCTTATGCCCGGCAGCATGAAGGGGCTGGGCTGGGTCTGCCTCTGGTCAAGCGGCTTTTGCACTTGATGGGCGGCAACGCGTGCATTGTCAGCCAAACAGACCGGGGCACACGTGTGTATGTCAGTTTGCCTTTCAAAGTGCCTGGTGGCTGAGAATGGAGAACAGACTGGCAGAGCTGGCCGAGAAAGATTATGATTGCCTCAATTTTTGGCAATTTGAATGCATCCTGATAGACTCGTACGGCCTGTAGTTCTCTCCATGCCATAGCCTTAATCAACACTTTAACTAAAAGATAAAGGCAAGGTTGTTAAGATATGAATTTAAAGGATATTGATCCTTACAAAGTCATTGATTTTAAAGAATGGCAAAATATTTTAAATATCTTGTCTAAAATATCCGGAGCAAAATCTGCAGCTATCACCAAGATAGACTTTCCTTGCATACAAGTACTGAAGATAAATGCCACTCCGGACGTTCCACTATGTGAAGGTATGAGCATCGAGTTGGCAAATCACTATTGCGAAGCAGTTTTTCATAGCCAGGAAAGTGTCTTGATAGCCAATGCCCTGAAACATGAACAATGGAAGAACGCCCCTGAAATAAGACATGGTCTTGTTTCTTATCTGGGATTCCCCTTGTTTTTACCCGATGGAGGAATATTTGGCACCTTGTGCATCCACAATGACCAGGAAACGGCGTATTCTCAAGAAATATATTACATGATGCATCAGTTTAAGAAAATAATTGAAGCCCATTTTGCCCTAGCTGAACAAACTAAACAACTTAAGGAATCTGAGGAGGCTCGTCGCTTGAGTGAAGCTCGGTTTCGCTCCCTGATAGAGAACTCGCCAGATGCTATTTTTGTTCAGACTCAAGGCCATTTTACCTATCTCAATTCAGCCGCTGTCAGCCTTTTTGGTGCTCAAAATGAAAATGACCTACTCGGAAAGCCAGTTATAGAGAGATTTCATCCTGATTTCCATAAAGAGATTCAAGAAAGGATTCATAAAATCAATACAGAAAAGAAACAAGTATCTCGGTTGGAGGAGGTATACCTAAAACTGAACGGTACCCAGGTCGATGTAGAGGTTTCAGCTGTTCCTATAGTATATGAAGGGCATGATGGGGTGCTCGTTTTTGCAAGGGATGTTTCAGAACGTAAACAACTAGAGCAACTCAAAAAGGATATAGATAGAATTACTCACCACGATTTAAAAACTCCCTTGAACGGAGTTATGGGCCTTACTCAACTTTTGCTCTCAGATGAAAGCCTGGATGATAATAAAAAAGAACTTTTACAACATATTGAAACATCCGGTCAGCAAATGATAGGTATTATCAATATGTCGTCGGCCTTATATCAAATGGAAAAAGATGAATATCAATTTGTTCCCGCATCAGTTGATATAGTGCCAATTATAAGGAATATAGAGTACGATCTAAGTGATTTTTTTAAAAGCGTTAATGGAAAATTATTAGTAGAAATTTTATCTGAACAAGATAGCTATGATTCATTTTTAGTCTTAGGCGAAAAATCATTATGTTATACTATGCTTTCCAATTTGATAAAAAATGCGGCAGAGAGCATTCAAGACGGCGAACAAGTTCATGTTTGTTTGGAAGCGATAAAACCCTCCAAGGCTATTATTTCCATACACAATCCTGGAGTGATTCCAGAAAGCATTCAGAATATTTTTGGTCAAAAGTACGTCACGTTTGGCAAATATAAAGGTACTGGTCTGGGAGTCTATAGTGCTCGTTTGACTGCAAAAACCATGAAAGGAGATTTTAACTGGTCTACATCCAGTGAATCAGGGACCTATATTTACATAGAATTACCAAAGCCAACGTATTAGATGTAGGTTGAGTTTGCATATATCCACTGCGACCTGTACCGGATAATGGCTATATACATATGTTTTCAATCCACCTGAGGGTTTCTACGTCGCTTGTTTTGCCCAAATAATACTTCCAGAAAAAGTCAATTGCTGATATTGCTTGTTCTGAAAAAAATCTCATCGACAAGAATTCAAAGAGGTTCTTCATATCGTGTCTCTTAGGTATACGACCAAATCATTTGTTCTAAGTCGTATTCATGACCATTCTCTTCAAGGTCTGACAAAGGGCATAATCCTTTTTGGAATCTTGGCTGTTATTATAGTTTTTGGACTTATAGGATACATTCCATCTGTTGTTTCCGCTCTTGAGGAAGGGCGAACTATTATTTGGATAGCCTTAACACTATTCTACTTTTTGTTGATCTTGCTCTTTGTGCTAAAATCAATTACTTTCAGTACACGAGCTTTTTGGTTATGTGCCATTATATTTATGGTGGGAGTTACTTCCTTTAATGCCGCAGAGCTCATAAGTTCAGCCAGGCTTTGGTTTTTATGTTCCTCCCTACTAGCTTGCCTCCTCCTAGGTTTTAGGTGGGCCATAATCTTTGCCTTGGTGTCATTGGTTTTCATGTTCATATACGGGTTGAATGGAGAGTTTACTCTCAACATTCCCCAAGAACCTGACCAATTTATCTGGGTTATAGTACTGTCCACCTTTGCCTTGATACAGTTTATTGTTTTAGGAGGCACTTACTTATTGGTAAAAAGCCTGGAAGAGTCTTTGCAAAGAGAAAAAGCTCTGGCACAAGAAAAGGAGCTCGCTAACCAATCTAAATCTGAATTCTTGGCCAACATGAGCCACGAGATCCGCACTCCTTTAAACGGCATCATGGGCATGCTGCAGCTCTTGCAGATGACTGAGCAGGACCAGGAACAAAAAGGATACGTGCAAATGGCCTATCAGTCTTCTGAACGCCTGCACAGGCTGTTAACAGATATACTGGATCTGTCCAGGATCGAGGCGGGCAAGCTGGAGCTAAGAGAAGAGGACTTCAATCTTAGGCACGTCCTGCAGTCTGTAAAGGATATTTTCAGGCTTACCTGCCAGGAGAAACAAATCTCCTTGCAGATCGATTCTGACAGGGGTATTCCTCAGCTTTTGACAGGGGATCATGTCCGTCTGAGCCAGATCCTGTTCAACTTGGTGGGTAACGCAGTCAAGTATACCCAGCAGGGAGAGGTCAGGGTCGAGGTCTATCACCTCCCTGGATGCAGCCCTGAGTTCTGCAGGATATTGTTTATGATCCAGGATACAGGTCAGGGCATTCAAGAGGATATGCTGGAGCAGGTGTTCGAGACATTTCGCCAGGTCGAGAGTTCGGATTCCCCTTATGCCAGGCAGTTCGAGGGGGCTGGCCTGGGTCTGCCCTTGGTCAAGCGGCTTTTGCGTTTGATGGGCGGAAACGCCTGTATAGTCAGTCAAGCAGGACAAGGCACAAGTGTGTATGTCAGTCTGCCTTTCAAAGTGCCTGGTGGTCTGAAGCATGCAAAAGAGGGAGTTCATCAGGACAGGGAATCCTCCAGCGCTGGCGCCGGGCATGTGCTCTTGGTGGACGATGAGCTGACCACCCAGTTCTACATCCAGAGGTTGCTGGAGAAGAACGGATATAGAGTCACTGTGGCTGAAAACGGAGAGGAGGCTTTGGCGGAACTGGCTCAAGATCAATATGATTGCGTGCTCATGGATATTCAGATGCCCGTTCTGGACGGAGTGGAGGCCACCCGGCGCATTCGCGCTGCAGAGCGCAGGGAGCAGGGAGCAGGGAGCGTGGGGCGTGGAGCATGGAGCGTGGAGCATGGGGCGTGGAGCAGGGAGCAGGGAGCAGGGAGCATGGAGCATGGAGCGTGGGGCAGGGAGTATGGGGCAGGG
>JBNJII010000066.1:0-16481 GCA_051749205.1 Thermodesulfobacteriota bacterium
TCATAATGGAGACGTTGTCTCCCAGTTCGGTCACCTCTTCCTTTTTCAACCGGGCCAACTCAGGATGTTGCTCGTAGATCCAGGCCTTGGTCAGTGCAGAGGCAAAGGGAGCCAGCTCTTTGTCCACGTCCTGTTGGGTCACAAACTGGAGCAGCTCCATAACGTCCTGTTTGTAGGTCCCGGCCGGGGCCCGCAAAAAGGACACGAAAGTTTGCATGGGAAAGACCTTGCGCGCATCAGCCATGAGTGCCTCCTTGTTATAAGACAAAAAGTTTGTTTTGATTCGTCTCGGCTTCAGTAGAAATACGTCCGATCCGCCGGGCATAGGTCAGTGCAGCCACCCTGTAGACCAGATGTCCGAGTTTGGACCACGGCAGATAGGCAATGAGCATGAAGACCGAGATGAGGTGGATATAATAGACAGGGTAGGCCAATCCGGGTACCCCGAGTATACGGAACACTTCGCTCAAGATTCCGCTGACGGCGACTGCCCACAGCACACCGATCAAATACCAGTCGTAGAAGGAAGAACTGTCCTTTTCCGTGTCCGTCAGGCGGCGGCGGGTGAGATACACCAAGCCTACAACCATGGCGATGGCTCCCACGTTGGCCAGGATCTTGACCGGGTTCCACAAAGGCATGGGGTAGGGCATATGCAGCAAGGGCAGTATCTTGCCTCCCCAATGGGTCAGGGCCACCACGCTGGTGACGATGAACAGGGCCACAAAGGAGTAAAACAAAACCAAGTGCCCTTTGAACTTGACTTGATCGGATTCTGTATCTCCGCAGTCCTTCCACTTTTTGTGAGTGACCACTTCGTCCTTGATCACATGCCACAGGCTGCCCAACAGGCTCTTCGGTGGCTTGTAGCCCACGACAAAGGTCCTGGGCTGGGAGGCAAAGGCGGTGAACATGTTTTTGATCCCGGCATAGAAGCTATACAGAACAAAAAGGGCTGCCAAGCCGAAGATGGGATCAATGCTGTAGTCGCCGGGAAAGATCATGCCGTAGACGATATCCCCTTGTTCGTTCACCGGAAAGGCAGTGCCGTGCATGCTGCCGGTGATCAACCAAACAATCAGATAGATAATTGCCGGAATGGCAATGAGCTTGGGCAAGTGCCGGGCTGAGCTCATCCATTTTCCCAGAAAGGACGGGCCGACCAGATTGCGGTAGGCCATGTTGCGCAAAGAGGCCATGAGCTCTCCGGGCTTGGCCCCCCGGGGGCACATCTCGGTGCACTGACCGCACTTGTGGCACAGCCACATGTCGATGTCGTTGACCAATTTGTCCTTGAGGCCCCATTGGGCCCAGATCATTTCCTTGCGCGGGAAGGAGCTGTCCATGGGCGATAAGGGGCAAACCACGCTGCAAGTGGCGCACTGATAGCATTTTTTCAGGTCTTGGCCGCCGGCAGCTTGGAGCTCTTTGACGAACTCGAGATTGGGTTGGATGCGTAGCACCTCGGACATAGATCCTCCTCCTAGAATCCCTTAAATGGGTTCGGTCCCAGTTTAAAAATCTCGTCCACAAAGGAATCAATGAGTTGTGGGGCCCGGTGGTAATCATCGATGGCTACCTCATCCTGGCGGACGCGTTCCAGCTCAACTCCCAGGCGGTCCAGGGTCTCGCCGATATTGGTCATCCGGCGGTTGCACAGCTCCGATCCCTTCATGAAGTGGCACTGGTAGTCGTCTCCGTATTTGCATCCCAGGAGCAGGCACCCGTCGTTTCCTTTGGCCATAGCATCGGCGATCCAGATGGTGTTCACCGATCCCAGGCAGCGCACAGGTATGATCCGCACGTACGGGCTCCAGGTGTGCCCCTGCTGCGCGGCCATGTCCAAGGCCGGGTAGGCGTCGTTCTCGCAGGCGAGGACCAGGATGCGGGGGCCGTCCTTGTCCATGTCGTCCGGAACTTTGATCTGGGTGATCATGGACCCGATCTGGCCCACGCTGTAGTTGTCAAAGGAGATGACCCGTTCCGGGCATGCGCCCATGCAGGTGCCGCATCTGCGGCACCGAGCCGTGTTTGGTTTCGGGGTTCCCTTTTCATCGTCATCCAGGGCGCCGAAAGGACATTCTTCAGTGCAGCGTTTGCATTGCGTGCAGCGCACGAAGTTGAACTTGGGATAGGTCAAATCTCCGGAGCGAGGATGTACAGACACGCCTCGGTTCACTGACTCCAGGCACTGGATGGCTTTTAAGGAGGCCCCCTGAGCGTCGACTGCGGATTTGGACAGGGTCATGGGTTGATGCACGGAACCAGCGGTATAGATTCCGGTCCGCCGAGTTTCATAGGGAAAGCAGATATAGTTGGAGTCTGCAAACCCGTCAAAGAGATCCAGGTCAGGAAAGGCAGGGCCCTGCCTGTAGGCCAGCTGGATAACCGGATCCAGGGCAGTGGTAGGCACCAAGCCGGTGGGCACAACGACCAGATCGGCCTCGATCTCAATGTTATCACCGAGCAAGGTATGTTCGGCCCGGATCAGGAGATTGTCGTTGCCTGTCGTCTCTATGGAGCTCACCTCGCCCTTGGTCATCATAATGCCCGGGTCGTTCTGGGCTTCCTTGTAGTACAGCTCATTGATGCCCGGGATCATCATATGTTCATAGATGATGAAGGCCGCAGACTCGGGCAAAAACTCCCGTACATAACCGGCCTGCTTCAAGGCGTTTAGGGAGGTGATCTCCGAAGTGTAGTTCATGTGCTTATAGCTTTCTGTTTTGACGAACTCTTCCTCGATCACCGGCTCTTCCTGAGCCTGTTCGGCCTTGGCGGCTTTTTCCTCTTCCAGACGCTGTTTTTCTTCTTCCTCTTGTTCAGCGATATTTTGCAAGAGCTTGCTGTAGGCCAGGACAAAGACCACATTTTGCGGTGTCTTGCCGTCGCTGGGGCGGGTTATCCCCCCATTCTTGGCCATTTCCTCCAGCTCCATGGCTGTGACCACATTGGGGCAGGAGCCGTATCCAAGGGGCTTTAAGTATTTTGTGTCCTGGGGTTGCCATCCGGTGGCCACCACCATGGAGCCAACCTGCTCCTGGACATCTTTTTTTCCGCTTTTTAAGGAGGCAGTGTACTGACCCGGCTGTCCGGACAGCTCTTCAAGGGTGGTGCCGGTGTAGACCTTGATCTTGTCGTGATTTTGCACAGCCTCGATCTTGTTCTCGATCCCGGTGTCCTGAGCCCGGGTGAACGGAGAGGCCAAGGGGAAGGTCTTATACATTTTGGCCGCATATCCGCCGAGTTCTTTGTCTTTCTCCACCAGGATGACATCATAGCCTGCCTGAGCCGAGCTCAAGGCAGCGTTCAGGCCGGTCCAGCCACCGCCCAGGACCAATATGGTCTTTGTGGTTTCCAGGGTTTCCGGTTCAGGTGGGTCGGTCTTCTGCAGCTTGATGATCCCCATATTTACGTAATCCACGGCCATGTCCATGAGCAGGTCAGGCGGGTTCCCGCCTTCTTGAGGCCGGGTGCCGTCTGGATTCTGATAGGCCCAGACCACCTGTTCCCGCAAGTTGACCCGGTCCACGGGTATGGAGGAACCGAAGTCAAAAAAATCGAAATCAACCCGGGGAGAGGAACCGCAGACACAGACCGCATCAATCTCTCCGGCGTCTATATCGGATTTGATTGTCTTGTGTCCGGCCTCGCTGGCCAGGATGGGCTCCACCTTGACCACGGGGACGGCGTTGCTCCACTTGTTTTTCACCTTTTCCGCTAAGGCCTCGCAATCGAGGAGCGGTCCGATATTCGCCTTATCGAAGTAGACACCGATTTTCTCGGCCATGTGTTACCTCCCTCTCACCGTTTGAATGGCTTTCATCGCCGCGCTGGTTGCTGACTGGGCTGATTTCATAACATCCAGGGGCTCAGCCGCGCACCCGGCAGCAAAGATTCCGTTGGACTCAGCGCTTAACACAAAGCCTTCCTCGTCAACTTCCGTATTCAGGGGCAAAGGCTGCCCGGCCAGGCTGGGTTGCATGCCGGTGGCCAAAACCACGAGGTCGAAGCTCTCTTGCAGCTTGTTGCCGGTTAAGGTGTCTTCTGCAGTGATCCAGACCGAGCTGTTGCGGATATCCTCTTCAACCTCAGCCACTTTCCCTTTCACTGTCTTGACCAGGGGATCGTTGAGCACATCCTGGGCAAAGTTTTCGTATCGTCCCGGTGTCCGCAGATCAATGTAAAAAATGGTCACTTCCGCATCCGGATATTGATCCCGCAGATACTTGGCCTGTTTGAGAGAGGCCATGCAGCAGATGTAGGAGCAAAAGGAAAGATGGTTTTCATCACGGGATCCGGCGCATTGAACAAAGGCTATCTTATGCGGGGGCCGGTTGTCCGATGGTCGCAGGATCTGTCCCTGGGTAGGGCCGGATGGAGCCGCCAAGCGTTCCATCTGCATATTGCTGATGCAGTTTTGGACTTGGCCGGCACCTAGGTTGGTCAGGTTGGTCACATCATAAGGTTTCCATCCCGTGGCCACGATGATGCTGCCCACATTGAGCGTGAGGCTCTTCTCCTGGTCGTTGAGGTCGATGAAGTCGCTTTTGGTCAGCTTTTTCCTGTCCTCTTCATCTATATGGTCGGCATCCAGGACATAGCGCTGAGGATAGGCGAAAGGCACATCCATGTACAGGGCCTTGCGTGTGCTCAGACCCAGCTCGAAATCATCGGAGATGTTTTGACTCAGACTCTTGGCCAAAGCCTGCAAATCAGCGCTGTTGGCAGCGGTGTATCTGGGCTTGATGCGGACTGCTGCTTCATAGTCCCCGGAGCGTCCATGAACTGACACCACTTCCGCCATGGTGAAGCATTTCACCTTGGGGTTTTTCTTTATCCGTTGAAACTGAATTTCCAGGCCGCACGAGGGCGGACAGAGCTTGGGGAAATATTTGTTGAGCTGCATCACCCTGCCCCCAAGATACGGACCCTTTTCCACGAGATAGACCTCATGGCCGACCTCGGCGGCTTCCAGGGCGGCAGTGATCCCGCTAAAGCCCCCCCCAATGACAAGTATGCTTTGTGACATGTGGTTCCTCCCTCAATCTAACAGCTTGAGACTCGAAACGATTTTGGAACGTAAGGATATATGCCGAAAAGGTCCACACCTTCGAGGTATGGTCTTTTGCATGGTGGAGGGTTGCAGTGGGGCTTGACTCGACTTCTTGCACCGAATATCGGCCCGCATACCCAACGAAAACGGCCTGAGGCGAAACAAGAATCCAATCCTTGCTTGAACTCAGACCATTTTCATACCTAAAAAGGCCGCAGGCGTCTAGAGCCTGCGGCCTCAAGAATCAATTGCCTAGGGGCTCATGGGATCAGGAATGACCTGGACGTAGGGCCGCTTGAACAAGTTGGTTTCGCCCTTTTCCGGATCATACTTGGAGTTGACGAAGCATTTCCACTTGGAGTCGTCAATGCCCATGAAGTCGGTGCGGTAGTAGAAGCCGGGATAACGGCTTTCTTTACGGAAGTCGATGTGCTGCATATGCAGGCGGACAGTCCACAGACGATGGAACTGTTCCCAGCAGCGCAGGAGCTCATGCAGATCGCGGGCACCGAGCTTCTTGGAGTCTTCCTCGAGCATATCCAGGAGATGGAACCCAGTCTTGAGCATAGCTTCGGAGGTATTGTACATGGTGGAGCAGCCACCGCCGTACTCGTCCGTGTGCTTGATCAAGCGCTGCATGAAGTTCCTGGGGGTGATGTAATTCGGGTTCACGGTGGGATCCGTGGACTCGTCCTTGGCTTCCAGGAAGGTGTACCAAGGTTGATAGATTTCTTTCTTCAGCTCTTCGGCGCTTTGCTTCAGAGCAGGCTTGTAGTCCTTATGGTCCACGCACCAGCGAATGAGCTGCTTGGCGGTCATACGACCCTCGGCATGGGAACCGGAGGAGAACTTATGGCCGGAGGCGCCTACGCCGTCTGCGCAGGTAAACAGGCCGTTGACTGTGGTCATCCGGTTGTAGACCTTGCCGTTGTCGGCTTTGATTTTGTAGTCGTCCGGGACCCAGTCTTCGTCCGGTCCGGAAACCCAGATGCCGCAGCAGCCGGAGTGGGAACCCAAGAGGTAGGGCTCGGTGGGCATGATCTCAGAGCCGCTTTCTTCAGGCTTGATGTTCATGGCCGCCCACAGGTTGGCCTGGCCGGGGCACATGTCCAGGAAGTCTTCCCAGGCTTCTGATTCCAGATGCTTCTGCTCTGCCTTGGACAGTTCCTTAAAGGTCGTCTGCAGGGCAGTGGCCGTGTCCATGTAGATCGGGCCGCGGCCGTCCCGGATCTCGCGCATCATCATGTGGTTGCGCAGGCAGGTGGGGACAACGCCGCCCAGGGCGTATCCGCGGTCCTGATACGGCTTGAGCATGGCCGCATTGGTCTGGGTGTAGTCTTCGCCCTTGGAGTTGGTGGCCTTGGCCTTGAACAGCAGGAACCAAGCGCCGACCGGTCCGTAGCCGTCCTTGAACCGGGCGGGGACGAAGCGGTTTTCCATCATGGTCATCTCTGCACCAACCTGGGCGCACATGGAGTAGGTGGAGCCGGCATTCCAGACCGGATACCAAGCCCGACCCATACCTTCACCAACGGAACGGGGGCGGTACACGTTGACCGCGCCGCCGCAGGCCACGATCATGCCCTTGGCCTTGAAGATAAACACCTTGTTTTCGCGCACGGAGAACCCGACAGCGCCGGCCACCCGGTTGGGCTCATTGGCGTCCAGGAGCAGTTTAACGATGAAAATACGCTCCATGTAGCGTTCTTCGCCCAAAGCGTTCTTGGCCGCCTCAGCCACGATGACCTTATAGGATTCCCCGTTGATCATGCACTGCCAACGGCCGGAGCGGACAACCTCAGCCCCTTCCCGGACCTTGAGGCCTTCTTCCTTGGCCTTGGCACCGTCGTAGTTCTTGCCGTCCTTCTTGACCCAAATGGGCAGGCCCCATTCTTCAAACAAGTGCACGGAGTCGTCAACGTGACGGCCCAGGTCGTAGATCAGGTCTTCGCGGACAATGCCCATCAGGTCGGTGCGGACCATGCGCACGTAATCATCGGGTTCATTGTTGCCCAGGTAAGTATTGATGGCCGACAGACCGGGGGCTACAGCACCGGAGCGCTCCAGGGCTGCCTTGTCCACGAGCAGGACTTTCACCCCGTGCTTGTCGCCCCAGCGAACGGCTTCTATAGCCGCGCCGCAGCAACCCATTCCGCCGCCGACAAGCAAAGCATCGGTTTCGATCTCAACGACTTCCGGCTCTGCCAGGGGCAGGCCTTTGGTAACTTCTTTAGATGGAAGTTGAGGCATATGTCTCTCCTTAATAAAATTTTGGTGATGCTCAGTGCATAGGAACTAAAGCCGGTTCACCGGCAGGAACTACCGGTTGCCGCCGGAGCACTGAGTGTCCAGCCAGCACTGGGTTGTTTCCATATCCGAGCATTCGAACTTCTTGTTCAAAACTTCTTTCGGAGTTTTGAGCTCTTTTTCTGTGTACAGCAATCCGTCTTCCAGGTCTCCGGGCTCGGGTTTGCCGGCAAAGGGATCAATAGCCCCTTCCGGTGTGGTCCGGATGGGGAACTTGAACCGCTTGACCTCGCCGCTGCGGAACTGAATAGTCCACATAATGTCTTCTGCGCTGCGCAGAGGGATGCTGGTTGCGCCCATGGGAGCGAAGTCGGCGTAGGGCCGGGCTGTCATCGCGCCCTGAGGGCAGATCTTGATGCAGGAATAGCATTCCCAGCATTCATAGGGTTCCTGGTTGTAGGCCTTCATCTCTTTCTCGTCCAAGACCATGAGGTCGTGGGGGCAGACGTACATGCACGCAGTCTTTTCTCCGCCTTTGCAGCCGTCGCATTTTTCAGGGTTCACATAACTTGGCATCGTGACCTCCTTGCAAACTGAGTTTGAGTGATAAATCCCTTTTGGCAATGTAACCTGATATGATGGACAAGCAGAAGATAAGCTTCCGCTTTCTTGCAGGTTCTGCCATGGGTGGTTGTCCCGGGAGAAAGGAACGTCTTTTCCCGGGCGACCTTGTTATTGCAGCTCTTTAAGTGCGTCTGTGACCACTTCCAGGCTTTGCTTTTCCACAACTTTATCAAAAAGCTTGTTCTTTACCTTGGCCGGCAAAAGCTCAATGCTACCGGTGGTAGATGTGTCGTGTTTGGCTCCGTATTCGTTGACCAGGGTTTTGGCCTCTTCGTCGGTTGCGTACACGACCAAGACCTTGAGCCCGGCCAGTCGCTCTTCTGTGTGATGAGCGAGACCGGCTTTTTGCAGTTGCTCGTAGCGTTCTTCATTGACCCAGACGAAAATGGGATTTTTGGCAGCAGACATATGTGTTGACCTCCTCTAAGGTGTCCGACTACAGGGGTTCGATATTAAAGACCGGGGTGCGCTTTTCCAGGTATTCCTCTGTGACGAACGGAGAACCCTGGCCGTACTTTTCCGAGCAATCCATGATTTGGTCGAAGACCTCAGGCCGGATGATCAGGCGCGGGGGCTTGACGCCATCGGTCACGATACTGCGGATCAGGGTGCCGCTGAATTTCTGCTGCTTGTCCTTGTGGTTGCACAGCCCTTCGCTGGTGATTTCCGCACATACCGGGCAGTAGAGCCAGTTCATGGAATATACCGGAGTAATGTCCAGCTTGTTTCGTACGCTGTCCAAGAGGTGATGGGCTTCATATGCGCCGTAGTAGTCGCCGACTCCGGCGTGGTCCCGTCCGTACATATGATGGGTGATGCCCAGGTTGGTGCGCAGGATGGCGTGGAAGATGGCTTCCTTGGGTCCGGCGTAGCGCATATCCCAAAAGGTCAAGGAGGTGAGGTGGTTGTGGGGGCCGAAATATCCTGACTTTTCCAGCTCATCCTGACAAAGGATGATGGCTTCGTCAATATAGTCCTTGACCCGCTTTTCACCGATAATGGCATTGACCACAACGCCTACTTCCGGTTTTTCAATGGACAGATCGGCGTAGGTCTGGAAGAAGGCGCCCTTCATCAACCATTCGTGGCCGGTGTGGGGGACGTTTCTGGTTTGGTGGGCAACTGTCCGGCTCCAGCCCTTTTCCTTGATCACCTGGCGCATCTTCAGCGGAGGCAGGAAGTAGGGTCCGAAAGGCTCGTTGATGGTCGGTTCCTTAACCAAGGTGATCTTGCCGCCGACGTATTTGTCAGAGGTTTCGTATATCCGTTTGCATCCCGGGTGCTTGGCTTCGTCGGTTCCGAAGATGGACTTGCACATGGCTTTTTTGTCGTATTCAAAGACCTCTTCGACTTCGAACAGGGCCATGGGGTTGCCTTGATAGGTCAGGACCACGGTCTGTCCGGCCTGAACACCATAGTCGGCCACTTCTTTGTCCGAGAGGTCGAAAAGAATGGGAATGGACCAGATGGTTCCGTCGGCCAAAGTCATCTTATTGACTACGGCGTCTACGTCTGCCTTGGTCATGAAGCCTTCCAGGGGCGTAAAGAAACCATAGGAAATGTTAATGACCTCGTTGGCCAGCTGGCGGCGAATGGGGACCTGGGTTAAGCCCTTGATCTTTTCCTTGGCTTCAGCCGGCTGCAAAATACGTTCTTTGATTTCTTTTCCGCCGTGTCCTATTTCAGCCATATACCGTCTCCTTTCTGTTGACGTTGTGAGTCATGATGACCGACACAACAGTGTTTGCATATCAAAGGGGAACAATGCGGGCAGAGGCCACATTCAACGTCAAGAGTATGTATCTTACTGAATTGCATTGAAATGATCTTATCTCCCGCTGTGCTTGTGCAAAAAATAACAAGTGGGGGTCAGCCTGTCAAGCAAAAGGCGCATGAAAGTGCAAAATGACGGCTGGTCTGCGGGTTGGGCCAATTGGGCAGTGGAATGCTGCAGGCTGATCTGGGAGTGTATGTTGGTGTTTTGGCGCAGAGTAACCTCCTTGTGAAATATGGAGCATGCAATCTGTTCACCCTTTTTGTGAAAATACAGACAAATTGTCAAGCCTGAACCTGGGCAGGGCTTTTGGGTTCTGCATTTTATTTTCAAAAATTTCAGTTGATTTGCTCTGTCTCTGGATAATAGCAATTTGTGTTCAATATTCGGTGTTTACTGTTCAGCGCCACCTCTGGCGGCCGGTTATCTGTTATCAGTTATCTGTTATCAGCAAGAAGCCGCCAAGTTGATCCAGTAAGAAACCGGCGAGTGGGTAGTAGGGGCGAATAATCATTCGCCCTCTTGACCCAGCATGGAGCATGGCGGTCCCATTCGCACAAGCCACTTCCGCAAAAGCTAACTTCTCGTTTCATACGAGCATAAGAAATTGAGGTACCTGATATTTCGTGATTTGGGTTCCTGATGCCTCAAAATGTCCCAAAATATGTTTTTAAAGTATAATATCCGCATGGATCAGGACTTCTGAAGCTGAACACTCGTATGAACAAGATTTGAACCTGAAGAGGGCCTGCCCTTGAGGGCAAGGGCGGCTTACTTACGAGCCGGGCTTTTGCCTAGGGCGGGCTTGACCCTAAGCCCTGCCCTTTTGATAGAAAAGCTTTCCCCTAGATTGCCCGGTGACTCTGCCCCCGGTATGTTCGAAGGGTCTGGGCCGGGCAATGACGGAGGGACCGGACCTCAGTGCGTTTCATCCTTGATCAACCCGGGAAATTCAAACCTGCACACTTCTGGAAACTTACATTTGAGAACAAAATTACCGTATGGGCTTGGGATAGGTAAACAGGCTACACCTTGCTCGGCAGTCAGGCATGCTTTATGGTTCGTGGTTGTTGGCCGGAGTTTGCGCGGTCAGGTTATGGGTATGATTTGGGGTTTTGAAGAGGAAACACAAGAGCGCCCTGGGTGGTGCTTACGGAGAGAAAGCAATGAAGCGGGAACAACAGGCCAATAGGCCTGCATCTTTTAAGTTGGACAGCGTGGACCGCAAGCTGATTCAACTCTTGGCTGAACGGTCTTCAATCTTGGCCAAGACGGCCAAGGATCGCAAAGGAAAGGACAGATCTTTTGTGGACCCGGAGCAGGAAAAACGATTATGGGGCATCTGGCGGCAAGGCGTGGAAGAACACGGGCTCAATGAGAGGCTTTTGCGGCGGGTGTTCAATCTCATCAACAGCTTGGCCTATGAACAGGCTGAGCGTCGCGAGGACTGGGTTATGGCTCTGCATCCAAGGCTGGAGCCGGTGGATATCGATCTGCCCGGTCCCTTGGATACATTGAGCACGCGAATGTGGCTGGTAACAGCCGCGGCCCTGGGGCAAGGGGTGCGCATTCCCGGAGCGGTTCTCAACGATGATCTCATCGAATTGATCAAGGCCTGCAATCAGGCCGGGGCAGACATGGGATGGGATCAGGAAGGAGCCGGGAGCGGCGGGGGAACGCCTCAGTTCGATCATGCCTCTATCTTTGCCGGCCAGGACGCTTTTAATTTTTATGTCCTGCTCTGCCTGGCCATGTCCTCTCCGGGAGTGTGCCGTTTCAATGGGGGAACTCGACTTAAGTCTGAGTCTATGGGCTTTGTGGCCAGTGTGCTTTCCGCATTCGGCGCCCGGCAGGTCTCCCTGGTCCCAGGCAGTGAGGGAGTCCCTCTCCGTTTGGAGGCCAGCGGGGAGATTCCCCCGGAGTTGGAGATACCGGAAAAAGCCCCCAGAGAGCTGGTCCTGGCCCTGCTTCTTGTGGCCCCGAGGTGGGTACAGGAAAGAGGGGCATTTCGTTTGCGGCTCCCCTCTGAACCCAATCAAGGCTGGGGGATCAGCCGAATATTTTCCTTATGGTCGCAGATTGGTATGGACTGGGAAATGGACGGCCGGGAGGTGATTCTTCGCGGGGGTGAGCTGAGTGTTCCCAGTCAGCCGCAAGTTCCCTTGGATCCGCTGCTGGCCGGGTGTGTTCTGGCTATGCCCGCTTTTCAGGGAGGAGAAGTCCTTCTGCGCGGGCACTTTCCCGGTTCTGGGCCGGAAAGGGAGGTCTTGATCCAGGCCTGCGATCAGGCTGGACTGGATCTCTCCATTCAAGCCGGTCAGGTACAAAGCGTTCGCGCTCCGGAGGCCACCAGGGAACTGAACATGGATTGCCGAAAGGTTCCGGCATTTGCCCCCTTGGCCCTGGCCCTGGCCGTGGCCTCTGGAGGGGAAAGTCTTATCCGTTTGGACTCCGGACAGGATATGGATTTTGCCGCCCATGTACTCAGCGGGCTGGGAATGGAATCCGAGCAGAGATCAGCTCAGGAGCTGCGCATACGTCCGGCCCGGGGACGTCAACAAGAGCCATTGTCGGTCACCGCTCCCAATGCCACTTGGAGCATGGGTCTGGCCCTTATGGCCCTTACCGGAGCCAAGGTGAGCCTGAAAAACCCCGGGGCGCTGACTGCCCTTTGGCCTCAGTTTTGGTCCTTATATAAGGAATTGCCTCGTCCTCGAGCAAAATCAGTCCTCGGGGAGGGAAAAAAAGAGGAGAGCGATCATGGCCAGAAACGACGACGGCGAATTGTTGAATGACCAGGACCTGGACCGGCTGGAAACGGATATGGCCGGATTGGAGCAGGAAAAAGAACAATGTGTCCGCCACATACAAACCTTCAGGGAACAGGAAGATCCACAGGCCGGTATCTTCTATGCCCAAAAGATCCATGCCCAGCAGCAAGAGAAGCTTCGCCTGCAAGTGGAAATCGATCTCTGCCGGGCCAGGAAGAACCGGTATCTTCTGGCCCGGGAGTGGGGGGAGGTGTAGAAGACAGAGGACAGAGGACAGAGGTCAGAAGACAGAAGTCAGCATCGTCGCTGGCCGCAGACGCCCAGTTTGATCGAGGATGAAACTGGCAAAGAAGGGCAGGGCTTGGGGGCAAGCCCGCCCTACGAAAAAGCCCGGCTCGCAAGTAGGCCGCCCTTGCCCTCAAGGGCAGGCCCTCTTCAGGGTAAAGTCTCGTTCATACGAGGAGGTCAGAAGTCAGAGGTCAGAGGGCAGGTTTGCCGGATTGATCAATGCTGACACTTGCGGACATCTCTCTCCGTCATTGCCCGGCCCGGATTATGCGGGTACACCGGGATCAGGCTGGCCGGGCAATCAATCCAGAATACGTGACAGAGTTTTATGCTGGATCAAACTGGGCGTCTGCGGCCAGAGGCGGCGCTCGTCGTCTGATTTCTGATTGCTGAGGTCTGGCTAAAGTCGCTTTTCCATATGCATGACGTTGCCCCCTTCATGCTCCGAATACCCGTATTCCAATATATCCACTGCCTTGCGGATGATAAATAGACCCATCCCGGTTTCTCGGGGATTGGTCACATCCGGGGTGGGAATGCTGGCGGGGTCGAATCCGGGGCCGAAGTCGATGACCTGCAGGACTATGCTGGAATTATTGAACTGCAGCTTGAATTTGAGTAACCCCCCTTCTGCAGGGGGGTAGGCGTGGCGGATGACATTGGAGCAGGCTTCATAGACAATGAGTTCGAGATTGTAGGCCAACTGGTCTTCCCGGCCCTGCAGGCAGGGATGACGGGAAAACACGGCCTTGGAAAAGTGTCCAATGGCCGGCAAGTACAAGAGGTCGGCCTTGATTACTACACTGATGTCCGGGTCGTTTAGGTATGATGGCATCGTCGCTTCCAGGGTCTGAACTGTTGATACACAATCATCACTCGTTGCGCAGGTGCGTGGGCTGCCCAGTGGATTCCAAAACCGCCCGCCAGTAGTTGGAATACACATTGAGTTTACGGCGTTTTTGGGTGACCAGCTCCAGGGGCAGGTAGATATATCTGTCCTGCAGTCTGGTGACCACCATGTTTGTTTTTCCGGCCATGGCAGCATGCATGGCATGTTGGCCCAGAAATCCGCAATAGACGTTGTCGCTGGAGTTAGCTGGAACGGATCGGATGATATAGCTGGGATCAATGTATTTTAAGGTGATGGGGATGTTTTGGTCTTTGAAAAATGCCTTGATCCTGTCCTGGAGCATACCGCAGACATCGGCCAGAACCGGGTTCCCGGAGGCATCGGTGAGGATATCGCCATTGCTGTCCATCTCAAAGCTGCACAGACTCTGACCTGCCCCTTCAGCCACCACGATGACTGCATGCTTGCGCTTGCGGATACGTTCCTGGAGATGGGGCAGAAATCCTTGCGGGGGGTCCAAATTGAAATCCTCTTCCGGGATGAGGACAAAGTTGACGTCTCTCTGGGCCAGAGTGGCCTCAGCGGCTATAAAACCGGATTCCCGGCCCATAAGCTTGACCATGCCGATGCCGTTGGGTGCGCCCTGGGCTTCGGTATGAGCGCATCTGATGGCCTCAGTTGCTTTGGAGACTGCGGTGTCAAAACCAAAGGATTTGGGCACGAAATAGATGTCGTTGTCTATGGTTTTGGGCACTCCTATCACAGACAGCTTGATGTTTCGCTCCTTGATCTCCTGGTGGATGCTTGCTGCCGCCTTCATGGTCCCGTCACCGCCGATAAGGAAGAGGATGTTCACATTCATCCGTTCCAGGGCGTCCACAATGGATTCAATAGGCTGATGGCCGCGTGAAGATCCCAAAATGGTCCCGCCGAACTCGTGGATACGGGTGACTGAGTCCGGACCGAGCTCCATAACTGAATGGCCGAAATCCGGGATAAAGCCCTCCAAACCGTAGCGGATGCCCAGGGTGGTGCTGATCCCGTATTGATGATGGCCTTCCATGACCAGGGCCCGGATGACGTCGTTGATTCCAGGGCATAGTCCGCCGCAGGTGACAATGGCGCATTTGGTTTTGCTGGGATCAAAGTAGATATTTTCCCGGGGACCGGCCTCTTCAAACTCATAATGCCTGGGTTCGGTTTCCGCGTCTTCCAGCATTTCCTGGGAAATGTACATGGTGAGTGTTTTATCCTCAGGGATGAATCGGCCAAAGGGCAAAGGAGAGTGGGCCTTGCAGTCCCCGAGCCGTTCTATGCGAGCCTGAACAGGCTCGTGTGCGCTGTGCATAACTACGAACTCCTCACAGTTTGTATTGCTGATTGATGGCCTCAAAACCGTCAATTATGATGTGTCGCTCCCTCTTCTTGGGGTCCCTTGAGGGAGTGAGGGGTGTTTCCTTTTTGCGACAGAAGATAAAGAACCGGGTACTAGCCTCTGATCTTGGACTCGCTCTTTCCGGGGTTTCTGTCCAGGTGTACATAGCGTCTAGCAGCTTTTTGAGCCAAGCGGTTCAGGATGATGGCCAGATCGGAGCTTTCCTGCAAGGCCGAGTATGCGCTATGCTGGGAAAGCTTTTCACTCACTGTGTAGGCCGGGTCTGCGTCCGGTGCCAATCGGACATCTTCGTACTCCACGACAGGCGTATCCCCCAGGGCTCGGGATAAGAACTCCCGGGCTGTGTAGACAAAGAACTTTTTGACGTCTTCTGGGGACTCGGCTGTGTTGAGGCGGTTGCGGTAGGCGGGCCGGAGATCGTTTTCGATCTTAGTAAAGGAAATCTGTTCAGACATGTCACCCTCTCCCCGTTCAGTTGAGGTGAAAGGCAATCAGACGCACCCAGGTACATACAAGTACTTGAAATGGAGTCATCTAGACGATTTTCAACAATAGCAGGGAGGAAAATAGGATGCAAGCCATTTATGTCCAGAGCACACAACGGGAGGAACTCATCGACATGACCGGACAGGTCAAGGACCTTATCCGGGACAACTCCTGGCAAAACGGTGTGCTTGTACTCTACTGTACGCATACCACGGCCGGGATAACCATTAATGAGGCCGCGGATCCAAGTGTGGTCCGGGATATTGTGGTCTTTTTAGGCCGTATGGTGCCCAGGCAGGGGGATTATAAGCATATGGAGGGCAATAGTGACGCCCATATCAAGTCCAGCCTGATCGGATGCAGCGAACAGGTGATTGTGGAGAAAGGAGAGATGGTTCTGGGTACCTGGCAGGGCATTTTTTTCGCCGATTTCGACGGACCCAGGTCCAGGCGGGTGATGGTCCAGTGGATTGGGGATTGAGGAATTCCTAAATTGAGGGATTGGGGGATTGAGGGGAGTGTAAATGCTGGGATGCTGGGATGCTGGGATGCTGGGATAAGAAGGAAAGAGGGCAGGCATTGCGCGAGGACGCGCAGCACTGCCCCTACGCCGAGGATCGCGGTTGATCGCCAAATTCAC
Organism: Thermodesulfobacteriota bacterium; assembly: GCA_051749205.1. Lineage (GTDB taxonomy): Bacteria > Desulfobacterota > Desulfovibrionia > Desulfovibrionales > Desulfothermaceae > Desulfovermiculus. Next base: position 16,133 of record JBNJII010000066.1, read on the forward strand.
GAGACATTACAAGTCATGACGTAGCCCATGTCTCTCTGGGTAGGGGCAATCCTAGGCGTCTTCGCCGTATGGTTGCCCTCTTGGTATGTTTTCTTCGTTCCAAGGGTCCTCCCTGGGGACGTCTTATTCTTATGGCTGCGGACATATTCTTGTTTTTCTCTCAGTTCTCAACTTCCACAAGTCTGCCAGACTCAAAGCAGGTGGCGGGAGCCACAAGAGGGGACGTTACGAGGGAGGACCCTGGTAACGAAGAAAAGAGGGCGAATAATCATTCGCCCCTACGCGCTGAACGCAAGGTCCGAGCTCAGGTTTACAACTCGGGTGGCCATACGAGCAGGCTGTTTTTTCC
>JBNJII010000067.1:0-15915 GCA_051749205.1 Thermodesulfobacteriota bacterium
GGGCGGGCTTGACCCCAAGCCCTGCCCTTTTGATAGAAAAGCTTTCCCCTAGATTGCCCGGTAACTCTGCCCCCGGTATGTTCGAAGGGTCCTGGCCGGGCAATGACGGAGGGATCCGGACCTCAGTGCGTTTCATCCTTGATCAACCCGGCAAATTCACTTTTTTGGGCGCTTTGGCCCAAAAAATATTTCAGATTTGCCGGAGGCAAAGCTGAACATAGATCCGTAAACACCACGTGCGGCCTGATGCCGCTGTTTTTTCATCCCAGAAAAGGAAGGCCTCTCATGAAGCTTCTGTGCATCGTTTTCCACTTTGAATACGCCGAGGACATCGAAGCCATCCTGGACAAGCACAACATCCAGGACTTTGTTCGCTACCCTATGCTGGAGAGCAAGGACATCGACGGCAAGCACTTCGGAACCCAGGTCTATCCAGGCAACTCTTCCGTGGTCCAGGCCTTGGTGGATAAAGACAGTGTCCAACTCCTGCTCAACGACCTGCAGACATTTAAGCAGGCCAAAAGCTCCCATCTCCATGTCCAGGCCTTTGTGGTCCCCATTGAGCAACGGCTAGAGTAAGCAAATGATTGCAGTGCTTCTGTTCATTCTTGACATGATTTCCCTACTTGGGCTAAGGGTACAGTCATGCTCCGGGAATTTTGCGTTTTTTCTATTATTACTCAATAGACATCCGCAAAGCCTATTTGGGGATGTAAGCTCAAACCGGATACAAGGTATTCGGTCCTTCAAATACAGTTGGTTTTATGCCAGACAATACATCCCAAATGACGCTTTTTGATGCTTTTGTACACACCTACAAACGGCACAAAACAAAAACTGCATGCATCTACCGGGCCGACGGCGACGAGTTCTCTGTCAGTTATGAAAAGCTCTTTACCGACGTTCTCCTCTTGGCCAAGGCCTTCCGAGAGCACGGCATGGTCAAAGGCAGCAAGGTCTTTGTCCTCTCTGACAACCGTTATGCCTGGATGGTCACCGATTTGGCCCTTATCTCCCTGGGAGCGGTCAGTGTCCCCCGAGGCAAAGACACTCCGGCCCCGGAGCTGGAGTACATCCTGGACCATTCCGAATGCTCCTACCTCATAGTGGAGACCTCTCAACTCTTCGCCCAACACGCCGAGTTCATTGCCCGGAAGGAATTGGACGGGGTCTTCGTTATTGCCGAAGACCCCAACCGGACCGTGCCCCAAGGTGTGCTTGCCTACAGCCGGCTTTTGGCTGACCGGAGCATCCCCCCGGAAGATGTGCGCAATGTATTGGCCCAGGGCCGGGCCTTGAAACCGGAGGATCTGGTAACCATAATCTATACCTCCGGGACCACCGGCCTGCCCAAAGGGGTCAAGCTCACCCATGCCAATATCATGCACAACGTTAAGCACCTGCCCTCCCTCATAGCCTTGACCAGTCACGACCGCTGGCTGTCCATTCTGCCTTCCTGGCATATCTTTGAACGTACCGCCGAGTACATCGCCCTGGCCTACGGGTGCTGCATCGTATACTCCTCTGTGCGTACCTTTGCCGCCGATCTGGCCCGGTACCAGCCGACAGTGGTGGCCACCGTGCCCCGGGTTTGGGAAGCCCTGTACACCAAAGTCAACGCCGCACTGAAAAAGGACAGCCCGCGCAAGGCCAAAATCTTTGCCCATTTGGTGAAAATAGCCGCCTCTTTCCGCCGCAACCGGCGAGTTATCTTGGACCAGCTCCCCCGCTTTCACCAGCCAAGTCCCCTCAGGGACCTGGGCCGCAAGGCCTGGGCCGGCATCAAGATGGGCCTTCTGGCCCTGCCCTACCTGGGAGCCAAGAAAAAATTGAGCCTTGTTCAGGAAAAGTTCGGCGGGCGTCTGCGCTTGGCCATCAGCGGGGGCGGGAGTCTGCCCGCTTACCTGGATGAATGGATCGATGCCGTGGGCATCCGCATCGTCAATGCCTATGGAATGACCGAATGCTCCCCCGGCATCGCCGGGCGCGGACTGGACTGCCACGTCTTTGGGACCATCGGTCCGCCTTTTCCCTATACCCACATCCGCATTGCCGATGAAAAGGACCGGGAGGTGCCTGCGGGACAGGAAGGCGAGATCCAAATCCAGGGACCGCAGGTCTTTTCCGGATATTTCAACAATCCGGAGGCCGACGCCCAGGCCTTTACCCCGGACGGCTTTTTCCGCAGCGGAGACCTGGGAAAAAAGACAGTGACCGGGGAGCTGGTCATCACCGGCCGGGCCAAGGAGATCATCGTGCTGTCCAGCGGTGAGAACATAGATCCCACCAACATTGAATCCACCATTACCAGATTTCCCTTTGTCCAGGATGCGGTTTTGGTTGGTCAGGACAAGAAAGGCCTTGGGGCCCTTATCGTCCCCGACCTGGAAAAAATGCGCGAATTTGTTGCTGAGGAGTTCAACCAGCCGGAAGCGGACCCGGAACACATGTTACAGGATCATCAAATCCTGGAACGGGTGAAAAAGGAAATCAACAAGCTCATAAACCCCAAAACCGGGTTTAAACCCTACGAAAAGCTGCAATCCATTCATTTTTTGCGCCATGACTTCAAGCTGGGTGAGGAGCTGACCAACACTTTGAAGAAAAAGCGCCATGTCATTGAGCAAAAATACAAGGACATTATCAACAAGTTACTCAAATAACATCTCCTTGTACCGAGTCTTATAAGTTCTGTCCCATATAGTGGCACTTTGTAATGTTGATTTTCTTTTGAAACTTGACCCACTATTCAACGACACGGAAATACGAATATCGAAATCCGAATAAGAAATAATATTCAAAATAAGACACTGTGATATCTCGATTTGGGTTTTTCTTTGTTTTGAAATTCATTTTTTTAAGTCATTTATTCCGACATGACCAATTCAGCGACGTGGATATTATCGTGGTGTATTCGACAAATAAAAGGTTTTTGGACCGCTTGGAAGAACTGTATATGAGTTGGAGTTTGCCCTTGAATGAACTTGTCAGCGTGGATTCCAGATTCTCAAAAATTTTGTCCCCAGCAAAACGACGAGATAGACTTTATATTTCAACCCGGTATCCAAATGGGATACCAGGAGGCAGTCCATATCAAGTTTTTGAGCTTGACGATTTGCATATGGCAGTTCAAGATCTGGACGCAGTTTTTGAATTGACGAGAAGGTTTCTGCATGAACATTCAATTCAGCTTGATTCCTGAGACTGTCTTTATACATATACAGACCTGATCATACACTTCAACATCTTTACCTAGAGAAATTCTATGCTTCGAGAACTCGGCTGCGATCCCCCAGCCCTGAAAAAAGACATCATCCGCCACGCAAGATTGTCCTTGGGCAAACGGCAGCAGGAATGTTCAGAGCGGGACTACTACCTGGCCTTGAGCTACGCCCTGCGGGACCGCATGCTGGAACGCATGCTGGAGACTGAGGACCGTTATGCCCAAGCAGGTGCCAAGCGTCTGTATTACCTGTCCATGGAGTTCCTTATCGGACGTTCCCTGGGCAACAACTTGATCAACCTGGGTCTGTTCGAGGCCTGCAAGGAAGCCCTTACCGCTCTGGGAGTGGATCTGGAGGAAGTCCGGGAGCAAGAAGTGGACGCCGGCCTGGGCAATGGGGGACTGGGGCGTCTGGCCGCCTGCTTCATAGACTCCCTGGCCACAATGCACATGCCCGGTTTCGGCTACGGTATCCACTACGAGTTCGGCTTATTCAAGCAGATCTTTGACAACGGATGGCAAAAGGAGAAACCCGACCACTGGCTGGATGAATGGACCCCTCTGGAGCTGCCCAGACCGGACCAGGCTTGTTATATCCCGGTCTACGGCCGGGTTGAGGACTTCACCGACTCCACCGGACAGAAACACCCCATGTGGCTGGACTGGAACGTCATCGTCGGGGTGCCCTACGATATTCCCATTGTCGGCTATGCCGGACAGACTGTGAATTATCTGCGCCTGTTTGCCGCCCGCCCGTCCACTGAGTTCGACATATCCATCTTCAATGCCGGGGATTATTTCCGGGCCCTGGAGCAAAAGATCGAATCGGAGAAGATCTCCAAGATCCTGTATCCCTCGGACACCTTTCGGGAGGGCAAAGAGCTCCGTCTGCTCCAGGAGTACTTCCTGGTGGCCTGCTCCCTGCGGGACATCGTCCGCCGCTACCTGGTCGACCATGACGACTTCAGGGATTTTCCCGGGCAAGTGGCCATCCAGCTTAACGACACCCACCCGGCCTTGGCCGTAGCTGAACTCATGCGCATTCTGGTGGACGAATACGCCATCAACTGGAGCCAAGCCTTTGCCCTGACCAGGCAATCCCTGGGCTACACCAACCACACCCTTTTGCCCGAAGCCTTGGAAAGCTGGCCTGTGGATCTTTTAGAGCACATCCTGCCCCGGCACATGCAAATCATTTATGATATCAACGCTTTTTTCCTGTCCGAGGTGGAGGCCAAATGGCCGGGCAATCCCCACCGCAAGAGCCGCATGTCCCTTATTCAAGAAACTCCGGACCGCATGGTCCGCATGGCCCATCTGGCCATGGCCGGCTCTCATGCTATAAACGGTGTCTCCGCCTTGCACACTGAACTCCTCAAGACTTCGGTGGTTTCCGATTTCTACGACATGTGGCCCGATCGCTTCACCAGCAAGACCAACGGGATCACCCAGCGCAGATGGTTGCTCAAAGCCAATCCGGACCTGGCCGATCTCATCTCCGAGGCCATCGGCCGCAAATGGATCACTGATCTGGATCATCTCCGGGAGCTGGAGGCGTTCAGCCGCGACGCAGGATTCCAGGACGCCTTTTTGGACGTCAAAAGGCGAAACAAGCAGCGCCTGTGCGCCTTGATCGCCGAGACCGCATGGGTGGAGACGGTTCCGGATGCCCTGTTCGACATCCATGCCAAGCGCATCCACGAGTACAAGCGCCAACTCCTTTTTCTCATGGCTATCGTCCACGAATATCTGCTCCTGGTGGAGGACGGTATTTCCCCTGAAGTGCCCAAGACCTATATCTTTGCCGGCAAGGCCGCTCCCGGCTATACAGTGGCCAAACGCCTGATCAAACTGATCAATTCCGCCAGCCAAATCATCAACTCCGATCCCAGAACCAAGGACATGATCAAACTGGTCTTTGTCCCCGACTACCGGGTCTCGGTGGCTGAAAAGATCATCCCGGCCGCCAATGTCAGCGAGCAGATCTCCACTGCCGGCAAAGAGGCCTCGGGGACAGGAAACATGAAGTTCGCCCTGAACGGCGCTCTGACCTTGGGCACTCTTGACGGGGCGAACATTGAGATCCGGGAGGAAGTAGGAGAAGACAATATCTATATCTTCGGCCTGACCAGTTCGGAAATTGCCGAATATCATCGGCAGGGCACGTACAACCCCCATGCAGTCTACGAGCAAAACCCCAGCCTGCGCCGGGTTCTGGAGGCCTTGAGTTCCGATCGCTTCTGCCCTCACAACCCTGGGCTTTTTCATTGGCTCATCCCGTACCTCATGGACAGCAACGATCAATACTTTCACTTGGCCGATTTTGAAGCCTATATCCAGACCAGGGAGCAACTGACCAAGGACTATGTACAGACCCCCGATTGGGCGCAGAAAGCGATCTTAAATATTGCCAGGATCGGGAAGTTCTCCAGCGACCGGACCATCAGCGAGTACGCCCGGGAGATATGGGATCTCAAGCCTGTTTTGCCCCAGACGTAAAACCTCGTATGGAAGTACAGACCCAAAAATCAGAGGACGAGAAAAGAGAGAAAGGGAGTAAGCGGCGTGAATGTAGAATTTGTTGAACACAACGGAGTACTGGTAGCCTTTGTCTTGGCCGATCAGATCGATGCCTCCTCAGCCGGAAGCTTTCGAGACAATATTCTGGGCAAGATTGAAAACGGACATAAGCGTATGGTCCTGGATCTGACCAAGGTTGACTTTATCGACAGCTCTGGACTGGGGGCCATTATCTCGGCCTTAAAGCACTTGGGCGAAGACGGAGACTTGGCCATATGCGGGGTGAACGAGCCGGTTATGAGTCTGTTCCGTTTGACCCGGATGAACCGCATCTTCAATATCTTTGATACCCAGGAAGAGGCTGTGGCCGCTTTGACGGCCAAACAGGGGTAAAGGAACAGGGGGTGGACAGGACATGTTCACCCCTCATTTCCTGCGTTTTTGCCAGGCCTGCCTTAAGAGCTCCTTGGCCTTGATCCATTCCTGCTGCGAGAACTTCCCCTCCCGATGCATGGCTTTGATTTCCTCGGTCAGGGTCTGCAGGTTATAGGTTTGGGCTAAGTATCCCCGACTGACTGCCATGCGGCTCAACCTGTCCACAGCCGTGTTTCCTGCCTTTCTGGCCCAAGTATTGCCATAGGTGGCGGCCACCTTGCCCACAGCCTTCATAATCAGCAATTTCTTATAGGACATAGGCTTTTCCCTCCTCAGGGTCACGGATCACATCAACCCTTCTTCTCCGAACCCTGCCCTGAGTTCGTGCTTATACATGTGGGCCTTGGCCACATAATGGGCGGCGCTTCCTTGTATTCTGGCCTTCTCCTCCTCGGAAACCTGGCGGACCACCTTTCCGGGAGTGCCGAAAACCACGGAATCGTCTGGAATCTCTTTACCTTCCGGAACAAGGGCCCCGGCTCCGATCACACAGTTGCTCCCTATCCTGGCCTGGTTCAAGATAACCGAGTTGATGCCGATCAAACAGTTGTCCCCTATCCGGCATCCATGCAGAACGGCTTTGTGTCCCACCGTGACCCCGCCCCCAACAAGCATGGGAATCCCTTCATCCGTATGCACAACTGCCCCGTCCTGGATATTGGTCCTTTGCCCGACAACAATGTCGTCATTGTCCCCGCGCAGGATGGCCCCAAACCAGATGCTGGCCTCGGATTCCAGTCGGATGGACCCAATGAGCACAGCACCCGGGGCAACAAAGGAGCTTGAATGCGCATCAATGTGGCGCTGACCTATGGAATACAGCATAAACACCTCACGCAGACTTTATTCCCTGCTATGTTCTCTGCATGGTTGATCATTTCTCAATGCCCGCAGCATCTTCCCACAGCCCGGCACGGCCCCCCGCTCGCCCCTTGCAAGGGCAGGGGAAGGATACATACATCGATCTCTCCCTCCGGAAAGGCATTTAGATGAGCCATGGACTCCACCAGGACCACTCCAGCCCCGAGCAAGGCCTTGTGGATTTGTTGGTCCGGATCATCAATGGGGCTGGGCGAAGGGGTATCCATGCCCAGAAGCACCAATCCAGACCCGGCCAGGTACTTGGCGGCCTCCAAGGTCAAGACAGGAAAGTCTTCATAGAATGTCGGGGAAGAAAAGCGCTCATCCCAGCCAGTGCGCAGGATAAGGCGCTTGACGTCCCTGTCCAGGCCCTTGGCTTTTGCCAAATCATCCTTGGTAATGGATTCCTGGGCCCCTTTAGGCAGGGAAATAAGCCTGGCCGGCCCTATAAGCGAGCGCAAAGGCAGGGCCTCCACCGTTTGTCCCTGAGGCACAAAATGGGCCGGGGCGTCCACATGGGTCCCCACATGGTTTCCCATCCGCAGGCGCTGGGCCGAACATCCGTCCGTCTGGACTGTCATGGTATCGGCAATATCTACATCCCTGTCCCCGGGCCAGACCGGCATACCGGCATGCAGCGGGTGGGTGAGGTCAATCCAGTGCCCCATTATTTTTCCTTTGTGTCTTGGTGGTGAACTTTGTGTATTTCGTGCTCAGGGTGTCAAAGACAAAGCCATTTGCAAACAGCTTACCCGATCTCCCGGCACAAAAGGTGGCGAATCTGCTCACTCAAAAAAAGTATGGACTCAATATCCAAATGTTCAATCACCGTTTGATCAAAAAGAAATTTTGTTTCCGCAGCAAAACCCTCTTCCACGTCCTGGTCCCAAAACATGACCAGGACCGGGACCTTGGGCAAAGCGGGGATAAACAAAACGGCATCAGCTGAACCGAAACGACCGGACCAGTCCTGACCGCCCAGGGAGAGGCCTGCGGCCACCAGATCTGCAGTCTTGCCCTGGAAACACTCACTCAGAGGTGCATACACCTGGGAGTGCATGGTCTTTACCTTGGATACTGTATTGGGCAGTTCATTAAATCCCCGCCAGTGTCCGCTGGGTTCCCTCTCTCCCCCCTGGGCCCAGTGATTGTACAACAGTACCTGTTCCCAGAGGCTGAGCTCGGATCCGTCTTCTTTATACATACCCTGATCGGTAATCAGAACATTCCCGCCAATGTACGGCAAACGTACCACAGGCCCAGAGTCCCAATGCAAAAGCTCTCCTCCCAGACGATGGGGTAAGTCGTGCAGATCAATCCGCGCTGAGCGTTCTTTGGCCCACTGCAGGGCGTCCTGGGCAGTATCCCTTTTGACCCATTTTCGCTGCGAATACTGCTCCTGTAGTCTGCGTTCATACTCGGTCACCGTTTGCCTGGACAGGTACGGACACATGGAAAGCGGAACCTGCTCCGAAACCACCTTGGCCGCAAAGCTCAAACAGGTCGGATAACCGCAATCGCCACAGTCGGTCTGCGGCAGAACGTCCCGGTATAAATCAATGGGCGATACAGCCATAGACGCCTCCACCTAGCACCGTGTCTTATACCTTCTGTTTCTTATAGTGGCAATTTCTCATGTTGATTTTCTTTTTACGTTCACTACTCGACGACACGGAAATTCGAAATACGAATATCGAAATTCGAAACAAACTCGCATAAAAACCAAAACTTCAAAAGGGTTGTCAGTTGTTGAGCTTTTTTGGGCCAAGCTCACTGCAAACAGATGATGTCCCCGGCCTGACCTGTCATGCTCACCCCGCCCTGAGGGGTTACCCGGCAGGTATTCTCCACCCCTACCATACCGTAGCCCTCAATGCCGATCTTAGGTTCCAAAGCCAAGACCATGTCCTCTTCCAAAGGGGCATCGAACTTATGGGCGATCACTGGCCAATCGTCCACAAAAATCCCTATTCCATGGCCGATAAAGGGCACCTTATTCTCCTTCAACCCCATAAATCCACTCTTCCATCCCTGCTCGCGGATCATTTCCTGACAGCGGGCACAAAGCTCCGAAGGCTTGGCCCCAGGACGCAGGTTATCCGTGAGCCAAGCGTAGATTTCCTGGCATAGACCATGGGCTTCCTTGAGCTCAGCAGGGATATCCTGTTCTTTCCCGGCAAAGTAAACTTGGCTTTTATCCGTATGATACCCTTCCAGTTGAAATACGGTATCGATGATCACCACCTGTCCCTGGCTTAAGATCTGACCGGCGTATCCCATTTGGGGCACCCCAGGATGGCCCCCCCTGTAGCCGACCGGTCCACTGCTGACCGTGGGATAATTTCCGGAATCGCCCACAGAGATCACCCCGACATAGAGTTCCTCGCCGGCTCCATTCATGCGCACCTGCCCCTGATGGCCTAAAGCGAACATCTCATTCCACAAAATACCGGCTATGTCCCTTTCACTCATGCCCGGCTCAATCCTATGCCCGATATTCTCCGCCAAGACCCGAGCGTGCCGTTCTCCGGCCAAATGCATAAGGCGCATTTCCCAAGCAGACTTCACCGCCCTGGCCTGAGCCAGAACTCGGTCCGCGGGCTGAAACCGAAAATTCTCCATGCGCTTGCTCAGGCTTCGTCCCATGCTCCAGGATACACTGTCCATATCCAACCCCACGACATGGGGCATGGTCTGTTTGGTTTCCAAGAGAATCTTAGGCACCTCGGCCAAGGAACGAAAGGGAAAAATGGCCTGGACTGGAGTCTCCAGCTTGGCCCGCTCCAATCCTTTACGCACCATGAGCACCGGCTCTCCCTGTGCAGGCAGCCAGAACACTCCGTTGCCCCAATGTCCGGTCAACCAATACATCAAGGTCCTGGACATGACCATGATCCCTTGTGCTTCCGGCAGGTCCCGGGCCATATGCATCCGCACCCTGTCCCAGCGGTCTTCCAACTCTTTACCGGGTATGCTGTCGATGGCTTCCATAATTCCTCCCAGGTACAGCATTTGTCTCTTATCAGCGCCGCCTGCGGCCGCCTGTTATTCGTTATGTGTTCTTCGTAAGAAGCCGCAAGTTTGATCCCGGATGAAACCGGCGCGTGGATCTGAAATCTCGTTTCATACGAGCTTTGCCTCCGGCAAATCTGAAATATTTGATCATTGATCCAAAGTGCATTAGGCTCAGGATTTTCAAATCCAAAACCTGGATATTGCCTACTATGACCGAAGCCTTTATCTGCCGCATGTGCGGCCAGTGTTGTCAAGGACAGGGAGGTATAGTGCTCAGCGGCAAAGACGTGCATCGTCTGGCTTTGGGGCTGAATCTGTCCCCTCAGGATGTGCTGGCCGCCTATACTGTCTACGAGCACCAAAAGCCGGTGTTGACCTCTCAGGCCGATAGGAGCTGCATCTTCTTTCATCCCAGCCAGGGATGTACGGTACACGCGCATAAGCCGGACGTCTGCCGGGCTTGGCCCTTCTTCCGAGGCAACCTCGAAGATGAGTCCAGCTGGCGCATGGCCCAGGAATCCTGCCCAGGCATCAACCCGGCCGTTTCCCATTCTGAATTTGTCCGCCAGGGGCTTGTCCATCTCCAGGAGCAGGGGCTCATCCATCCCCCAGGTCCAGATAGCCCTTCAGCCCTGGTCACTGGGCACATTCTCAAGCGAGCTTCAACCACAACCCATGTTTCTTTCCGGCAAACGCATCAAAGATAAGACAATCGATTTCTGTGTAACATGTCGGAGTAATAAGAAGATAGCCGGAGCCATAAGAGGAAGACGTCCCCAGGGAGGACCCTGGGAACGAAGAAGATCCCGCAGGAAGCGGGATCTTTACTCTCCAGCCAGGATCCAACCTGGCAAAATAGGGCGAATGATCATTCGCCCTACAAGCCAATTCTTTAAATTTTCTTTTTTTTTGCCTGCTTTGGGGCAATAAAATATTTCAGATGTCCCGGAGGCAAAGCTGAAATCAAAACATCTCCTCGCCGGCTTCCTGGATGGTCTGGTCAATGGCCTGCTGCAGTTCCTCCGGAAGCCCCATGATATCCACATTGAGAAAGCCGCGGACGATGGTCGACGTGGCCTCGTCCTCGTCCAGGCCCCGGGCCATGAGATATTCAATCTCTTCCTGGGCCACCTTGCCCACTGCAGCTTCATGGGAAAGCTCTACTCCGGCCACCGAGGCCTCCAGTTCCGGAATGGCGTGAATGATTCCATCCTTGAGGATCAGTCCCTTGCATTCCAGGTGTCCCTTGGATGGCACGGCATTGCCCACCAGATGTCCAGGATTGATGATCGTGCCCCCGGTCGTGATGGTCCGGGCGATGATTTCGGCCCGGGTGTCCGGGGCGTTTAAAACCACCCTGCTTCCGCTGTTGATATACGAGCCTGGAGGGGCAGCTATCACCGAGTTGGAAGTGGCTACAGCCCCTTTGCCGTTTAAATACATGGTTGGATAGAGCTGGGCGGAACGTACCGGCTTGAGCAGGATGTAGTTGTTCAAAAACACCCCATCCTCTTCCACAATGCCCACAGTCCTGGGCCGCACATGAACCTCTTCCCCCCAATTGTGGACCATGGTGAAAGACAGCTTGCCGCCGCGCTTGACGTAGATCTCGGAGATGCCCATGTGCAGGGCGGATTCCACCTGATGAGAGACGGCGCAGCCGGTGATGATGTGCAGCTCGGAATCCTCTTCGACCACAATGATATTGTGCACATTCTGGCCGACCTTTTCCCCTTTGATGAACAGGCAGGACTGGATAGGGTTCGTGACCTTGGCCCCTTTCTCGGTCCGGATGAAATACCCGCCGTGGGTCGTGTCCGCCACTGCCCGGGTATATTTGTCCTTGTCCGGATCCACGAGCTGCCAGTAGTAGTCGGGCAGGCCCTCGTATTTGTCCAGGGCCTCATGGATATTTAATACCTCTACCCCGGGGATGCAGGTGGAACAATGCACACTGGAATGGTCCATCTGCAAGAAAGTGCCGCTGCGGTCCTTGCCCGAGACATCCACTCCAGCCATAAGCAGTTGCTGTTGTTCCTGCTCGTCGAGTTGGGTCAGATCCTGTATGAGCCCGGACTCTGCCCCCTCATACTGGTACGTGGAGATGTCGATGTCTTCCTGGTTCCGGGTCATGGGTTGTTTTCCGGTGGTGTTCTTTACCTCAGGCATCGCACACACTCCTCATAACCGTATTCACTGATATGATCCAAGATGTCCCTGGGCCGTGCCGAGCAGCACAAGGCTCCATTGTACATGACCATGCCCCGGTCGGCATTGATAAAGTCCAGAATATGCCCGGTATGGGTAATGATAAGTCCGGATGAGTCCCGCTGAGCCTTTTGCTCTTTCATGCTCATGTCTTCCCGGGGTTGCAGATCCTGCTGCAGGAGTCGACGGACCATCTTGCCGATGAGCTTCATGTTTTCCAGATCCACCCCGGATTCCGGCTCGTCGAACAAAAGGAGCTTCGGCTTTTGGGCCATGAGCTGCAAAAGCTCTGAACGCTTGAGCTCTCCCCCGGAAAATCCGGCATTGATGTCCCGGTCCAGGAACTTCTCCAAGTCCACCTCTTTGGCCATGGCTTCCACATCCACATCGTCATTGTCGCCGGCACACAGCCGGACCAAATGCCGTGTTTTGAGGCCATGAATAGTTGGCGGGCGCTGGAAGGACATGCCGATCCCCAGTTTGGCCCGCTCATGCACCGGCATATAAGTAATATCCTCCCCGCGAAACACGATTTTGCCCTGGGTGACTTCATAGCCCCCAAACCCCATCAGGGTCATAAGCAGGGTCGTCTTGCCCGATCCATTGGGTCCAAACAATATAAAGGTCTCATTGCGGTCTATTTCCAGATTCAATCCGCGCAGGACCTTGGTTTGGCCAATGTGTACATGCAGATCCTCTATTTGCAGCATGACCGTCCCCTTCTCTACATGAGGTGAATTGGCGCTCAGTGGAAACGAAATGTATCTGAGCCCCGGTCTGCATCTGTATAACACCAGGAGCAGCGTTTGTCATCCCTAAACAGGGGGACAAAAATCATTCCGGCCACAAAACCAGCCGCATGAGCCCACCAGGCGACCCCGGCTCCTCCCTGGCTCCCGGCCATACTGAACAACCCGGAAAACACCTGAAGGAGAAACCACAGACCCAAAAAAGTGACCGCCGGGAGAACGACAAAAAAGGGAAAGATGAATATGGGAATCAAAGTCAGCACATTGGCCCGGGGATACAGGAGCAGATAGGCGCCCATGACCCCGGCAATAGCACCCGAAGCCCCGACCACAGGGACTGTGGAATCGGTGTTGAACAGGACATGCCCACCCAGAGCAGCTAGTCCGCACAGGAGGTAAAAGCCGATAAAGCGAACCGGGCCCAGGACATCCTCCACATTATCGGCAAAGACCCACAAAATCCACATATTGGCTACAAAATGCAACAAACCGCTGTGCAAAAACATATGGGTAAACAGGGGCAGAAACCCGGCCTCCGGAAACCCTACCCACTGAGCCCAGTCCGGATGGAAATATCTGGCCGGCACCACCCCAAGCAGATAAAAAAGACGATGCAGGGCCTGGTCGGTGAGCCCAAGCTCATAGACAAAGAAAAGGGCATTCACGGCTACAATGATCCGCGTGGCATAGGGGGGATAACGGCGGGGGATATTGTCGCGTATAGGAAACATTTAGATGACTCCGCGTGTCTGCAGCCAATGGACAAGCTGATGCACCCTGTGTCGTCTTCGGGCCAACAAAGACTCTTTCAATTCCTGAGCAGCCTCTTGCAAACTGTTCCATGATCCGGCATTTGAGACATTGATATCCGCGTGCCGGGCTTTCTCCTCCTCAGGCATCTGCCAAGCCTGCATCTGCTCTATCATTTCCTGATTCCACCCCCGGGTATCCTGCAATCTCTGCCTGCGGATGGAGAATGGACACAGGACATTGACGGCCACATCCACCAATCCCTTGTCCGGCCATCCTCCTTCAAAGAGCAGAGGCACTTCGGCCAAGATCACCCGGGCCTGCTCATGCCGCCGGCAGAACTCCTTCCATCTGTGCTCGACAAGGGGATGGATAAGATCCAAAATGGCCTTTTGCTCTTCAGGCGAGGACTGCATGGCCGCAAACAGGGCTTTTTTGTCCACAGGCCGAGAATCATCGGGCACAAAACGGCTGCCGAAGCTGCGCCTGAGCATCTCCCATCCGTCTGCCTGCGGGGCGTACAGCTCGGCCACAACCCTGTCCGCACTCCATACCGGCGCGCTATCTCCGGCCACCAGAGAAGTCAAAGCAGATTTACCGCACCCGGCACTGCCGGTTATACCCACTCGCTGCGGCCGACGTGCGGCCAAAAGGACAACCCGCAGAAAATCCTTAGGTGCGGGCTGCTGAAAGCTCTGCCATTCTCGGGTGCTTGGATGATGAAATCCCAAGTGCCAGGCATGCAACATCTGGCGTTTGATCATCCGGGCCAAAGCTGGGCGCCTGCGGTCCATAGCGGCCGCCTGCTGCGGGCCGTAAATCCGGTCTCCGAGTAGGGCATGCCCAATATGGGCCATATGAACCCGTATCTGGTGGGTGCGGCCGGTGACGATCCGGATTCGGAGCAATGCGCAGGGCACGTGCTCAAAAACGGCCAGGACCTGATACCAGCTCTGGGCTGAACGACCGTGCTCCTCATTCACCGCCATGCGTGTTTTGCGCCGCTCATCCCGCCCCAAGGGGAGGTCGATCCAGGCCTCGTCTTTGTCCGGGCATCCGTGCACCAGAGCCAGATACTCCTTGTCCACCTCCCGAGAGGCCAGAGACCGGCTCATGACTGTCCGGACCCTATCATGCAAGGCCACCAAAAGCAGACCGGAAGTGTCTTTGTCCAGACGGTGGACTATCCCGGGCCGGAGTGCATCCTGACCCTTGAGATCCGGAAACCGGTACACCAAACGATGCACCAGGGTATGCCCGGTCTCGGATGGAGCCGGATGCACGCTCAAACCGGGGGGCTTGTTGATCACCGCCAGATCCTGATCCTGCCAGACAACCTGGACATCTCCCGCCTGGGGAACAATTCCGGTTTCCTGCCGGGGCAGACTAAGGAGCAGCCGGTCACCGGTCTGTACTTCAGTGGCCGGCTTGGTGCACAGGCGGTCGTTGAGCACAGCCTTGGACTCCTTGATCTGTTGCCGGATCTGATTCCTGCTCAGTTGATGGTCTTGGAGCTTGAAGACCCAAAAGGCATCCAGGCGCATCCCGGACTGCTCCGGCTCCACCTCGGCCTGTATCTGCCGGTCACTGATTTCTTTTTGCATATCCTGATGAGTGCCTATTTCTGGTACTGATGCCAAAGATGGAAGCATATGTCATACAAACTTGCAAGCTCTACCTGGACGAATATGCTCATTTTAGCTATCTTGTAACATACATTATTTGCATGAGAGGAGCGGTTATGAGCACAGAGCTTCAGCCCCTTATCGATCGCATCTACAATGAAGCGGTCCAGCGCGGGCAGGAGGAGGCGGATGAAATTGTCGCCAAGGCCAAGGACAAAGCGGCTTCCATTGTCCAGAACGCTGAACAGCGCAAGCAGCAAATCCTGGACCAGGCCAAGCAGGAAGCTGAAATGTATACCGAGCGCAGCCAGGCCACTCTGGAACAGGCTGCTCGTGATGTGCTCATTCTGGTCAGCCAGGGCATAGAAAACATCCTTTCCGAGCTGGTGGCTGAATCTGTTCAGCAATCAATGGACGTGACCACCATCCAGAACATGCTGGTGAGCATTGCCGAAGTCTGTACCGCCCAATCCGGAGAAACCCGTCTGGAATACCTGATCAGCCCTGAAGATCATCAAGCCCTGATAGA
>JBNJII010000068.1:0-15801 GCA_051749205.1 Thermodesulfobacteriota bacterium
TATTGGAATTGAAAGATTCGTGGGATTCTTGTCCTGTATCCTCTTCTCCTCGCTCCCTGCTCCCTGCTCCATGCTCCCTGCTCCCTGCTCCATGCTCCACGCTCCCTGCCCCACGCTCCACGCTCCCTGCCCCATGCCCCACGCTCCCTGCCCCATGCTCCACGCTCCCCGCAGCGCGGATACGCCGGGTGGCCTCCACCCCATCCATAACCGGCATCTGCACATCCATGAGGACGCAGTCATAAGTATCTTGAGCCAATTGCGCCAAAGCCTCCTCTCCGTTTTCAGCCACAGTGACCCTGTATCCGAATTTCTCCAGCACCCGCCGGATGTAGAACTGGGTGGTCTTTTCGTCGTCCACCAGGAGCACATGCCTGGAACTGGCCATGGAGGGCTGTTTATCTTGCCAAAATTCCCCGGCACCTTGCTGCAGCCCCTCAGGTATCTTGAAGGGCAGACTGACATACACAGTAGTGCCCTGACCGGATTGACTGACTATAGACGCGTTGCCGTCCATCAAGCTCAATATCCGCTTGACCAGGGGCAACCCCAGTCCAGCCCCTTCATACTGCCGGGCATAGTGAGAAGCCGATTCATTGGCCTGCCGAAATGTCTCAAAGACCTGGTCGAGTTTGTCCTCGGCAATACCCTGTCCGGTATCTGCTATAGTGAATAAAACCCGACAATACGTATCTTGCTCCCCTGAAATCAGACAAGCCTGTACGCTGACCTGACCATGCAGGGTATATTTGACTGCATTGCCTACCAAATTGAAAAGGATCTGGGTCAGGCGGGTATGATCACCAAACAATGCCTCTGGGACCTGATCATCCATGGTGATGTCCAGAGAATTGTTTCTGTTCCGACACGCCTGTCTGAAGATGTCATCCAAGGACTGCATCACCTCAGCAGGCCGGAAGGTTTCTTCACTGAGTTCCAGTTTTCCGGCTTCGATCCTGGACAGATCCAAAATGTCACTCAAAAGCCTGTTCAAGCGATCTGTCGATTTTTTAGCTACCTGGGTATATTCCTGTTGCTCCTCATCCAAGGAGGTTTCCTGCAAAAGCTGCAACATGCCCATAATTCCATTTAAAGGGGTTCGAATCTCGTGGCTCATGTTGGCCAAAAATTCTGACTTCACTTGGTTGGCGACCTCGGCATCTTTCTTTGCTTGCAACAACTCCTGTTCAACTCTTTTCATGCTGGTAATATCAGTGAATACGACTATAGCTGCTATTATTTGCTCATTATGGTCGATAACTGGAGCAGCATTCGCCCACACATAACGTAATCCTTGGCTTGAGCTATGCACAATAAAATGCTCACTGCAGGTTTCTCCATATAATAAAGAACGAGCCAGGGGAACTTCAGTCTCTGAGTAAGGAGTTCCATCAAGGTGCTGGATATTCCAGATTTGGGCATAATTTTCTATGCGAACATTATTTATGATCTCTTCTTTCGTACCTTCTCTGATGGCGAGCCCAGCCTCATTGACATAGCGCAATCTGCCGTCAGGTGCATCGGCTATAGCGATGCCGGCAGGGCTGCAATCCATTGCTGTCTGTAAAATAGCCAAAGCCTCACTTAATTTTGCTTGACTTTTCCTCAGTTCTTCTTCTGACTGCAGCCGTTTGGTTACTTCTTCTTGAAGTTCTCCTTTGGAAGCCATTGATTTTTTAAGGTTGAAAACCATATCTCTAAATGCTCTGGAAAGTATGCTTATTTCATCACTATTCTTTGTTTCAGGAATACAAACATCCAAGTTGCCCTTGCCTATCTTCTGGGTCTTTCTGGCGAGTTCCGCCAAGGGACTGGTCATTGTCTTTCCCAAGATTTTGCTGGCAATGAGGAGCGTACAAGTGAGAATAAAGCCCGCAAGAATAAAAGAGCGCAAAGAAGAATGCAGACTGGATAAAATATGTGACTTGGATTCTGAGACGACAACAACCCATGCCTTGCCTGGATTTCCTTGCGAGTGATCAATCGACTCAATCTCTTGGCCGAAATGGTATTCTTCCCCGGGCTGGGTAAAATGAGCAACCGCGAGCGTATGCATTGTATTGTTGAATTCTACTGTCTGACTTGTCTCATTATTTTGAAAGTCATCAAGTTTTTGGGTCAGTTCCTCGGGAAGTGAAGAGTTCAGAGGCGGTTTACCGGGTTCGAGCACGACCTCTCCATTCATGCGGGCAATTGTAATCTCTGAAGTACCCCCTGCCCAGGCAGAATCAATAATCCCCGCAAGCGATGACTGTATATTGACATTACACTTTAAGATCCCGGCAATGCGATTATCAATTGAGACCGGGACAACAATACCTAAGACATACCCATCCACGCTTTCGTCGAATCCCCGGTCATCAATGAACGTATCCCCTTTGCCCTGGGCATAACCGGCTTTCCACCAATACTTATGCCTATGGGCCAAGGTGGTCAGCTTGCCTGTTGCAGCGACTAAAGCCCCATATCTGTTGGTAAGAAAGATTTCTCCAAAATGAGCAGGAAATACATCTTGCGTCTTTTTGAAATATTCTGCCACTGGATTTTTCAGATACCTTTGCACAAAACGATCATCAGCAGAAGCTTCTATCCACTGCGTATTCCATTTTCGTATCTGAGACTCTAGCTGATCTGCTTGCAGAGATTTCAGTTCATGGTGAGAATTTTGCAGCGCTGTATGAACAACTTCAGATTGGGCCAGCAACTTTGCATAGTTGATTTCTTTATGAAACTGAGATTCAAGATCATAGGTGAGATGCTTGGCAAGTTTTTGCTGCTGCAACTGAGCTTCGTGCACTATGAAGTCATGGTTTTGCCGATAATACAGCCATACACTCACAGTACCGACAACCAGGCAGATTAAAAAGATATACAGGGTAAGCTTGGTATTGAATCTCAAATCATCCACTCCCGGATTGCCTTCCACCTAAATCTGCATAAAGATGGTCCTGGAGGGCTGATCCAGGACCATCTTTGTGTCAACTGTCTATGAGCGCATAAAGACCTTTTGCACTCCAGATTGGACGTTTATCGCCCTGCGAAGGATCAGCACATTACATGCCAAGTTGCTGGTCAACATTTTTGGTTTTGCTCAAAGCCGCCACCTCATCAGTCGACAAAACCTTATCGATATCCAAAAGGATCTTGACCGCAGAATCGCTCTTGGCCATGCCCAGAATAAAGTTTGTATCCACATGCGTGCCGAATGCCGGGGCGGGTTCTATTTGATCCTCTGAAATCTCCATAACTTCAGAGACTTCGTCCACCACGATACCAATAATCAGGCTGGATTCCCCACCCTGGACCTGGGTAAGGATGATGCAGGTCTTGCGGGAGACTTCCTGCTCCGGCATGCCGAACTTCAAGCGCAGATCCACCACCGGAGTGATCTTACCCCGCAGATTGATCACGCCCTTCACATAGTCCGGGGCACGGGGAATTTTGGTGATGTCCTGCATGCCGATAATCTCCTGGACCTTCAATATTTCCAGTCCATATCCCTCCTCTCCCAGGTGAAAGGTCAGATATTTTCCAGCCAGTTCAGTCAGAGCCTCTTGGGTGTTGAATTCTTGTGCATTCATAATATGCGTCCCTGCTTAGAAATCTTTAAAGTCATCGTCATCCAACGGAATCATTTTTTCCGGCCCACTGCTGTTTGCATTTCCAGATGCCTGCTGCTTGTCCCCGCGTGCACTCACCTTTTGAGGCGCGGCCTGCCTTCGACTTCCCTGTGAGGAGGACTGGGCAGCCTTATGGGTACGGCCTTGAGTGGGCTGAGCTTGCTGCGCCCCACCATCTATCAAAGCGGCCAATTCTTCAACCATACGTTCCATCTCTGCGGCCTGGGAGGAGAGCTCTTCAGCTGCACTGGCTGACTCCTCGGCGTCGGATGCATTTTGCTGCACGACCTTGTCCATCTCGGCCACGGCGGTGTTCACCTGCTCAATACCCTGGGACTGCTCCTTGGAAGCGGCCGAGATCTCCCCGACCAGGGCGTTGACCTTATCCGCACTGTCTTTGATGGAGGAAAGCTGTCCAGCGACCTCTTCAGATACCTGTACCCCGTTATTGGCATTTTCCTGGGATTTTTCGATCAGCTGAGCTGTGTTCTGGGCCGCTTCAGCGCTTCTTTGGGCCAAGTTGCGCACTTCCTCGGCCACCACAGCGAAGCCCTTGCCCGCTTCTCCGGCCCGGGCCGCCTCTACAGCTGCATTCAGGGCCAGGAGGTTGGTTTGAAAGGCGATGTCGTCAATGGTCTTGATGATCTTGGAGGTCTCACTGGAGGAGTCCTTGATTTCATTGATAGCCGATCCCATCCGCTGCATGGACTCCACCCCGGATTCCACCACCCGGCCTGTGTCTTTCATGGCCTGATCCGCCTGCTCGGCATTGTCGGCATTGTGCTTGATCTGGGAGGCCATCTCTTCCAGGCTGGAGGAAGACTCCTCCAGGCTGGAGGCCTGCTCGTTGGCCCCTTCAGCCGAGGATTGACTGCTGGAAGCGACTTGCGCCGAGGCCGCCGAAACCTGTTCGCCACTGCTTTTCAGGCCCTGCACAATGCGGTTTATGGGTTTGGTGATGCTCCGGGTCAGGAAATAGGCGATGAGCACGCCGACAACTAAGGCTACGATCAAGCCCACAATCATGACCCAGGAGGCCCGACCCAAAGAGTTCATGGCTGTATTGGCAATGTCCTTGGTTCCCTGTAGGGCGGCAGCGGCCAGCTCCCGGCAGGACTCGATCATTGTGCTGCCCAGATCGTCCCGGGTTTGACCAAGACTCTGCAGCTCCTTCCATTCCTGGAGGAATCCCTGCATAGCCTGTTTGTAATTCGCTCCGGCCTGCTCCACCGTGTCGATCTGGTCCAGATCTGCTTTTTCACGGGTGATCTCCCGCAATCCGCTGAATTTGGACTCAAGCTGCTCAAAGTTCTGCATACCCTGGCCCATAAGCTCTGGATCTCTCTGGGCCTGGGCCTTGAAGGCACTGACGCGGGCTGCATTGCCGATATCGATAACATCATTGGCCAGGGTGATCTTGGTGTGCCGCTCGGTCATATCCGTGGCCAGCTTCTCTTGTTGCCCCTTCAAAAAGGTGTCGCAGTTCTGGACGTAATTCTCTGCATTGGTATCCATTTCCTGCCGATAACTTTCCAGGCTCACGTCTTGGTCATGGTTTTGGACATATCCGCGCATGGCCTCCTGATAGCCTCGGGCTGAGGCCTCGATCTCTTGGATCCGATTGAGATCTTCCTGGTCCCGGGTGATTGGGCGCAGATCATCCGCAATTTCATCTACCTGGTCCAACGTGTCCATAGCTGTCTGCATCAGGCTTATATCCTCGGTGGCCTGGGCCTTGAAGTTGGCTACCCGGGCCTGAGAGCCTATCTCCACCAGATCGATGGCCAGGGATATCTTTTTTTGGCGTTCGGCCAAGTCCTGTTCAAAGGCCTGGTTTTGGGCCTCCAGATACTTGGAGCTGGACTGCATATAGGTCTGGGCGTTGGAGTCCAGATCATTTCTGTATCCATCCAAGGTTTGGACCGATTCATGGGTCTGGCCCATGGCCTGCTCATAATCGTCCATGGCTTGCTCAATTTGGTCCAGGCCGGGCCCGAGCTTGTTCAGATCTTCGGCCTGACTGTCCAGTTCCCTGCCGGCCTCTACACCTGACTTAAGGGCTTTGAGCTCTTTCTGTGCTTCCTGATAATACGTTTCCTGTTCCGTAAATCCATACCCGCGCATGGCGTACATAATCCGGTTGGCCGCCCCCCTTATCTTGGCTCCCACATCAACCTCCGGCACATACTCTTGGGCCAGGATTTCAGATTCGGAAGAGACGCTGTTCATGTTGAACACAGCTAATCCCCCCAGAATCACAGCAATAATGATGAGCACTCCAAATCCCAAACCGATTTTTGCGCCCAGCTTCATCTTCATGCCTTCCTCCTTCGTAATGTCATTCCCGTTCCAGGTTGTTCACTCCGAGCACGCAACACATTTCTGCCCGATCTTCTGAAGGCCTTTGACCAATCAGGAAATCGCATTGACTATGTTGAGGTAGCCAGCTTCTTCTGGTCAAGCTTTATGAGCTTAACATATTATGCATTATTTCAAAATGTTACACTAAAAGCTTTTTTTTGCTTGTTTTGGGCACAAAATATTTCCGATTTATGGCTTCCATGTCGATCATTGAAGATCTACTGATTCAAGAACTGGATGCACATGCATTCCTTGGAGTAAAGAATGCATATGTATGTGTCGATAAATTTATAGCCAGAGCGGCAATATATCCGGAGTGAGGGAGACAGGAAATGAGCGCATTAGGAGCATATATTTCCAAGTGTAGAACGGCCTTGCAGGAAAAACACCAGGGATACTCCATCCGTTGCCTGGCCCAACGGCTGGGCATTCATCATTCCTATTTGAGCAAGTTGGAGCGGGGAGAGCATGCCCCGTTGAGCGAAAGGCGCATCCTGGCTCTGGCTCGGGAACTGGGCGAAGACCCTGAGGTCTTGCTGGCTTTGAGCGGCCGGCTCTCACAACGTCTGGTCCGGATCATCAAACATGACCCCGGGCACTTTCTGAACTGCCTGTCCGCAGTAGAGAACTTAACTGGACAGCAAGGCCTGGAAGTGGATGGATACGCGTTGCGCCTGGCCCAGCGCAAAGGCGAACTGGAGGAGCTGATCCGCTTTATGCGCGATGAAGTTCAAGAACATAAGCGCGCGCAGGTGCGGCTGGAGCAAAAAGAGACAGAGCTTTTGACCATTCTGGACAACCTCAAGGACAGCGTGGTTATTTCTCTGGACTCGCACATGAATATTCAGTGGATCAGCAGCAGTATCGGCCTGGACTTCTGGCAATCCAAGGACCAGGTGCTGGGCAGGAAATGCTATGAAGCTTTTTATGCTCAGTCCAAGCCATGTCCAGGCTGTACAGTATCCAAGGCTATTGATACCCGCAATGCTTGCGAGGACTCCAGCTTACACACCTGGGCTGGTCAAAGCTGGCTCATGCGCAGCATCCCGATCCGCAACCAGAAAGGACAAGTGTACCGGGTGGTTCGGTTTGGGTTTGATGTGACAGAGCTGGAAAAAACCAGACAGAATGCGGAGCAAAGTGAGCGGCGTTGGAAGTTCGCCCTGGAAGGAGCCCAGCAAGGGGTGTGGGATTGGCATATCCCCTCCGGGAAAGTGTTTTATTCCCGGCGGTGGAAGAAAATGCTTGGTTATGCGGAACACGAGATCGGGGACAATATTTCAGAATGGAAGACCAGGATCCATCCGGATGATTATGCCCGGGCCATGGACGCCCTGAACAGACATCTAAACGGGGAAAGCGAATTCTATTCTTGCGAGCACCGGCTGCAAGCCAAAGACACAGGCTCTAGATGGATCCTGGACAGGGGAATGGTCCTGGACAGAGATGAGCAGGGGGCCCCTGTGCGGGCCTTCGGCACCCATCTGGACATAACCGAGAGCAAAAAAAATACAGAGCGACTGAGACAGAATGAGCACAAATACCACATGTTGTACGATAAGTCTCCGGCTATGCTGCACAGCGTTGATCCCCAGGGAAGAATTATTGAGGTCAACGACCTTTGGCTGAAAAAAATGGAGTATATCCGGGAAGAGGTTGTGGGCAAGCCTTCTGTGGACTTCTTAACTCCTCATTCCCGGGATAAAGCCCTGAAAAAGATCATTCCGGTTTTCCGGGCTCAGGGAGAAGTACACAATGTCACCTATCAAATGAGATCCAAGAATGGAGACCTCCTGGATGTGCTCCTTTCTGCGGTGGCTGAATACGATGCAGCCGGGCGCATGACCCAATCATTATGCGTGATCACTGATATTTCTGAGCAGAGACATGCAGAAAAGGCCTTGCACCAGAGCAATGAGAGATATTGGGCCGTAGAGAAAGACACATTGGCCTTGATCTGCCGTTTTCAGCCGGATGGGACCATTTCCTATGTAAACAAGGCCTTTTGCGAATGTTTCGGCCAAGACAAGGCAGAGCTGGCGGGCAGCAATGTGGAAGATCTTATCCCAAAACATGAGCAGCAGGCGGCCAGAAAAAGAATCATCAGCCTGACCCCGGAAGAGCCTGTTGCCAGTCATCACCTTCAGGTGAAGCTCCCGGATGGGAGAGTCCGCTGGCAGCGGTGGACGGATCGAGCCTTATTTGATGTCCAGGGGCAGATTGAGGCCTATCAATCCATCGGAATTGACGTGACTGACGTTGAAATGGCCCAAAAACAGCTGCAAACAAAGATTAAAGAGCAAAATATCCTCTTGGACAGCATTCCAGTGCACATCTGGTACCTGACTGACACAAAGACCTACGGCCGGGTTAACCAGGCCCACGCCGATTTCCTGGGGCTTCCCAGGGACTGCCTGGAATCCAAGCCCTTAGAGCAATTTTTGCCTTTAGATGTGGCCACCATGTGCCAAGAGTCGAATCATATGGTCTTTGCCCGAAGAATGCCTGTCAACACAAAGCAATGGGTACCCAATAAGCAGGGCCATCTCCGGTTGCTGGACATCACCAAAACGCCCCACCTTAATGACCTGGGAGAGATAGCTCATGTGGTCTGTTGGGCCATAGACATCACCGATGGGCCCAGATCTTAAAAAAAACTGCCCATGCATCCTTATTACCCGCAGCAGGCATCCGGGGCGAAAACCTTGCGCAGAATGGGGACCTGAGCCAGCCAGGCATGGAGAATGGCCTGGGCGCAGCCCACCCCGGGTCGGACCGTAATGGCCCCGCAAGGACAGTTCATGGCGCAGGCCCCGCACTCCATGCACGCTCCACGATCCTGGATCGCCGCCTTTTCCCGCTGGAAAGCAAAGACTTGATGCGGGCACACCGTGACACAGTTGCCGCAGCCGATGCATAGCTCCGGATCATAGTCCAGAGTGATTGATTCTTCCAGATGACGAAATCCTTGCATTCTCCCTCCCAAACGCCCATTTAGTACTGCGTCTCAAAAATATTGCCTCATTTTTTGGCAATCGGTTCTATTTTATTTTGAATATTATTTTTTATTCGGATTTCGTTTTGATTGTTTCGGATTTCGATATTCGTATTTCCGTGTCGTTGAATAGTGGGTCAAGTTTCAAAAGAAAATCAACATTACAAATTGCCACTATATGGGACAGAACTTATAAGACACAGTATTAGGAGAGCCAGGACCCCAGGATCCAAATCAGAAGCGCACCCACAAGGAGTCCGCCCTGTACCGGCATATAGCGCCGCATTTCCCGATCCACGCCGGAGAGGGAGGTAAAAGGAGTAGAGCCTGTATAGTGCATGGCAAACCAGGAGGCGAATGCGGCACAGGCCGGGATTGCGGCAGCTGCCTGGGGGATTGTCCCGGTCAGGAAAGCCGCGGGCAGAATTCCGGTCAGCCCTCCAGCCAGAAGACCTTTGGCCGCAAAGGCCCGAAAGGGAATACGGGGCAAAAGGGCCGGCACTGCCAGGACCCCGGTCGCAAATCCGGTCAACACCACAGCAAAGGCCCCAAGGCCGGCCTTGAGTGTTCCGGTAAAGCTCAGTCCGCCCGGTCCGAGAACAGCCAGCCCCAGGCAGGCCAAAAGAGCCCAGACCAGGAACTTGCGCGCCCCATAGATCTCCACCAGAGCAACGCGTAATCGTTCCCCCAAGGGGAATCCGGCCGTACGCATCTCCGGTTCAGCCTGCTTTCCGGCACGCAAGAACCGGGGCAGATCCTGAATACGGACCGGCCCAAAGACCCCGGAAAACCCGCAGAGCCGGCGCAGTTTGTGCCCGGCCACTGCTGGTGCGGCCAATTGGGGCAAAATCAGAGTCCGGTGGGTGACCACCCGTTCCAGGCCGGAAGCCTGGACCATCCTGGCCACCTCCTGAGTGCTCATGCTCTGCTTGCCTGCAGCGCACCAGACATTTATCCCATAGGTCTCCACAACAAGCAGCCAGTAGGAATCTTTGGCCAGTGCACGACGCACAGTATCAAAGGTCAGTTTGAAATTGCAGGTCACCAGAACCGGACTGTTCTGATCCGGACACCCCAGGGCATACAAGCCGGGAGAGATGCGGTAACTGTCCCGGCCCGGACCCAGTCGGACCCAGGCGGCCTTTATAAAATCGACCAGCTTCCACTGGGGCCGGACCTGAGGGACCGGCCCGGCCGGGGTGGACAGCCAGCTGTGGACAAAATGCCAGGCCTTGAGACCGGCCTTCTCCCCTGCCGCCTCCGGCGGCAGCACGTTTCTCGGACCTCAACAGGGGACGTCGTCTCTGGCTTCGGCCCCCGCCGGGAATGTACCTTGGGCCGTCCCGGGGTCATGCACAATGCTTGCTCCCCGGCTGAGGACCGATTCATTTCCAGGTGATCCACAGCAAGGGTCTGTGTGCAAAGGGCGCGCATCTAGGCCGTGACTATCCCGCGCATCCTGCGCGGCGGAAGAGCAGTCTCAGTCCGGGCCTGCCGCCGGAGCAGTGGGCAGGATGTGTGATGTCGATTGTGATTGCCTCATATCATGATCCTTCAAAAAGTTGCTCATTTTCTTCCTGGACCAGGTTTAAGGCCTGAGATGTTTCCCGCCAGGCCTGCACAGCCACCCGCAAGGCCTGTCTGCCTTTGAGAGTTAGGCTGTAGACCTTGCGCTTTCTGCCGGCAACCGTCTCTTCCTGGCAGGTGACATACCCGCCGTGCATGAAATCCTTGAGCACAGGATATATTGCAGCCTGACTTGGAGAGCAGCAGCCTCTGGTCAACTCCGAAATCCGCTTGGCTATGGCGTAGCCGTGCTCCGGTCCGGAACTGAGAACCTGGAGGATGAAAAACCTGGACAAAGCCATCTTCAGCAGGCCATTCCAGTACTTTTCATCCAGATAGACATCCCGGCGTCCTTGATCATAGGTTGAACATTTATGCATAGCCCTTTTATATATTCGGAAGAAAGGTGCTGTCAACTTCCGCAGCATCTTCAACAAAGGCTTCTTGGTTGTTGATATTTTCAGCATCATACTATAAGGAGCCTGTATGGATCACATTGCTTCCCCAATGAGGCTTGCGCATATATCTGTCTTCCCCTCCTTCAAAAGCTGAGCATGGCACACCCTTAACACCGTGGGGCTATAACGTGCTGAAAGAATAAGGATCCTCTCCTCTTTGCCAAGGACGAGCACTTCCGTCCCGATCTGACCATGCAGGACCTGGCCAAGCTGCCTCCAGCCTTTATTCCCAAGACCGGAAAGGTCACAGCCGGGAATGCCAGCGGCATCAACGATGGGTCTGCCGGGATGCTCATCATGTCCGCGGCCAAAGCCAAGGAGCTGGGGCTGAGCCCTCTAGCCACCATCAAGGCCGTGGGCAAGGGAGCTTGTCATCCCTCGGTTATGGGCCACTCGCCTGTGACGGCGGTCAAGGATCTGCTGGCCAAAAGCGAATATTCGATTTCGGACTTTGATCTCGTTGAGCTCAACGAGGCCTTTGCCGCCCAATACTTGGGATGTGAGCGGGAACTAGGCCTCAACCGGGAGATCACCAATATCAACGGATCCGGGATAGGCATCGGGCATCCGGTGGGGGCCACTGGGGCCAGGATCATGGTCACTTGATCCATGCCCTGCGCAGACAAGGCAAGAACCTGGGTCTGGCCACTCTGTGCGGAGGCGGTGGTGTGTCCATGGCCTGCGCTTTAGAGATCAACGGATAATGAGGGCCTGTATCAGAAATTGTGTATTTGAAATGCGCCCCTTTTGGCAAAGAGCAACAGATCGGCTGACACAACGACACTTCCTGGCCCCTCGTCCTTTATTGGCTTTCACTCTCAAAGACAAATGAGTATTTGAGACCAAATACTCCCAGCCTCAACATTCGCATTCCGTAGACATCCCCGCCGCTGGCCGCAGACGATCAGTTCGATTCAGCACGAAACTGGCAAAGAGGGCAGGGCTTGAGGTCAAACCCGCCCTACGCAAAAGCCAGGCCCTCTTATGCCCAGGCTGGAGACTGGCGATCCCGGTTGTGAAAGTCTGTGCCGTATAAGCTAACTTCTCGTTTCGTACGAACCTACCTTGACCCTCTATCCTAGCTTATCTGTTCAATGACTTATTAAAATATATGTTTTCAAAAACAAACAGCGTATATTTGCTTTTTACAGTAGAGGGCCATATTTAGTCATCCAACCTTTTTTGACAAAAACTATGACTCTATGTAATGAATGGTTAATTCATCATTTTCATATCCAGAGTTCAAGGAGGTGACCAATGTTTTATCGCATTAAGCCCAGCTTTTTTACAACTGCCTTGCTGAGTGCTGTACTCATTCTTGCAACAACGGCAATAGCTCAACAGCCGGATTTTGCAGGCCATCCTAACGAAAAGAGCATGGGGATCTACATTGGCAACGAACTTACGGCAGATGGCTCCACGCTGGTAGGAGGATTCGGCCATGAACCGTCCAGCCACTGGATTGAAATCGTTCCGAGTCAGACATTTCCTGACGGTGCAACAATGACCGTCGGAGTCACCGAAAAGGCCAGGATACCAGGAAAGCTGACCGAAATCCCGCAAGCGGAAAAAACAGCCAAATACATTACTTCCAATTACTCCGAGTTCGCTGGATTCCCGCCCCCTTTGACCAATGGAGGGCTGAATGAACATGGAGTTGCGGCCAGGGATATTTGGTCTCCATCACGAGATGAACTGGTCGAAATCGCCAAAAAGAACACCCCGCAGACCGGCCCCAACTATAGCGACTTGGCCCGGGCAGTGATGGAGCGAGCAAAGACGGCACGCGAGGCTGCAGCTTTGGTTGGCGAACTCATTGATAAGCATGGATTCTCTACATATGGCGGAAATTCGCATCTTTTTGCCGATGCAAATGAAGGCTGGATCCTGATCAATTACGCCGCCAAAGGACTGTGGGCTGCCAAACGCCTCGGTCCAGACGAGATTCACGTAATGTACCCAGGCTACATCCACGAGTTTCCGGCCGATTTCAAGGAACGCGACGACTATATGGGATCGGACAATCTTGTCTCCTTCGCTCTTGAAAAAGGCTGGTGGGATGGAGAAGGATCACTCAATCTCCAGGAGGTCTACGGAAAACCCTTTCCTGCAAATGTCGAGCAAGACTTCTACCCTCAGTTCTATGCCGACGGCCGCAATCCTCCTGAACGGGAAGCCGAACTGCAGGAAATGGCTCCCATTTCGGTCAAGGATCTCATTGCATATGTCCGGGACCCGCGATGGGCTACCGACTTTACGGGTTATGGCCAGGTCGCGCATATACGCCAGGACACCCCTCAGCAACTGCACACTTTGTGGACGGCTATCACCAGCGGAATCACAACCCCATTTGTTCCGATCCCAATCGCCGCCTCATCTGTTCCACCCGAGTTTCGTCAACACCGTTATATGACCAAGGATGCCTCATCGCACTTCATCGATCCGGATTATGGCCCTCTAGAGGCAACTCGCTATGCCACTCGAACATTTAAGCGTCTTCTTTATCACACGGCAGAACATCCTAAAGATTTCCTCCACCAAGTCACCGGAGAAATTGAACGATTTGAGCAAAGCCTGATCGATCAGCGGGATAAAGTCGAAGCAAGGGCCCAAGCGCTCATGGAAGAAGGAAAAACGAAAAGGGCTCAGAAACTTTTGACAAAAGATGTGCATGAGAACCTTCTTGCCAGCCTCGACCTGGGAGAACAGCTGGTTCGGGCCGTCGAACAAGAGACGAAAAGAAAATATGGGATTCGTATGCCAAAAGGCGAGCCTGCAGAAGGGGAGACGTCTCCCCCGACAAGTCAGGCTATGGCCCGTCACGGGTGGGGTGCCATGATCTACTGCTACGATAAAGAGCTGGACGAGTATCCTCGCCCACATGGGCTCTACAATGACGCAAAATCCCTTGTGTACTGATCAGTCCAAAGGGTTCAAAAGCCAAATACCCGGGCATGGATGCTGGTAATTCTTCACCATCTCAATCCATGCCCGGACAAAAGACATTGTCCTATCCCCAAATGCGAAGAACAGACAAAAAGCTCAAATCCCCTTCCTTTTGATCACCTCCTGTGCGTCATTTCCCGGCCTGGTCAACCATCACTTGAGCATGTCGTTAGCGTAAGCGCGAGCGCAGAGAAGCAATCTCTCAGAAGATGTGACAGAGTTTCTTTCTGGATCAAACTGGGCGTCTGCGGTCAGAGACGGCGCTGACACCTCGTATGAAACAAGAATCCAGAAAGAATATTCATGCCTCGCTTCGCTCGGCCTTGTGGGCGAAGACAAGCTTCGCCCCTACGAATTTAACCACGTCTGGGGTAACAGCCGTAGGGGCGGACCTTGCTTGCTTGGTTAAATCGGGCCCCTTCAGGGTATTTAACTGGTGTCCGCCCATGTACAAGAGGGCGAATAATTATTCGCCCCTTGCTCCATGCTGATCCGTACATTTCATAATTGATCAACTCGGCAAATTCACATTTTTGGGCGCTTTGGCCCAAAAAGATATGTCAGATTTGCCGGAGGCAAAGCTGACCTAAAACCGGTTCCAGAAGCGGCTGCCACAGCCTCGTTGACCCTGGTGGTGACGATAGTGCAGGAGTCGATCTTCTGGCCCGCCTCCTGATCCTCCCAGTGCTCCCAGAGACCGGCAAACGCGAACATGCTCTGGTCCTTTGGTCTGATGGAATACGGGTGTTTCTCCCCTTTTCGTTGCCACTCAAAAAAAACAACTGGCCGGGACCAGGCATCGTTGCCTTTTGGCTGCCGCCTTGTAGGCCGGCTTGGAAAATATGGTCTCGGCCCGGGCGTTGATCATCTTATAACCCACCTTTTCGTCCTTGGCCCAGTGGGGCACCAGGCCCCAGCGCAACCAGGCCGCCTTGCGCTTTCCTTAAACTTTGAAAGGCAGGCTGACATACACACTGGTGCCCTGGCCTGTTTGGCTGCATATGCAGGCATTGCCACTCATCAATTGCACCAGCCTCTTGACCAGAGGCAAACCCAAGCCGGCTCCCTCGTAATGCCGTGTATAGGGATAATGAGAATCACCGGCCTGAGTAAAGGTCTCAAAAATATGGTCTATCTTGTCTTCCGGAATTCCGGGGCCATTGTCTTCCACCACGAACAGCAGGCGGCACATCTCCGGTCCCCTCCCAGGCAAACAAGAAACCTGCAAACTGACTTGGCCGTTTCGGGTATATTTCAAGGCATTGCCCGCAAGATTGAACAGGATCTGGGTCAGGCGGGTGCTATCACCGAAAATACCTTCAGGAACATTATCGTCCAGGGTTATTTGCAGGGCATTATCGTTCTCTTGGCAGGTATGTGTAAAGATATCTTCTACTGACTGTTTGAGATCCTTCAGGATGATCTCTTGCTCTTTAAGCTCCATTTTTCCGGATTCTATCCTGGAGAGATCCAGGATATCGCTTAAAAGACTATTCAGACGCTGGGAAGCGTTGTGGGCCATTTCCAGGTATTCAATTTGCTCCTCATCGAGGTCAGTCGATTGCAGCAATTGGTGCATGCCCATGATCCCATTGAGAGGAGTCCTGATCTCATGGGACATGTTGGCTAGAAATTGGGACTTGGCCTTGTTGGCGGCTTCGGCCTGCTGCTTAGCCTGGATAAGTGATTCTTCAGCCTGCTTTTGGTCAGTGATGTCCCTCAACTGCTCTACAACCTGCACCACTCTCCCATCTTCATCCAGGACAGGATTGCTACGGCAGTCCAGATACATGCCCAGTTCAGGGACATACTTTTCAACCCGCTCTAACTTCTTGGTTTTTAGGGCTACTCTTGT
>JBNJII010000069.1:0-15764 GCA_051749205.1 Thermodesulfobacteriota bacterium
AAATCAACTCTACGTATGTTTGGTGATCAGGGAGCCATACAGATAGCAAAAGAATTAGAAGACCAAATAAATAAATATGAATATCCTCATTATAGCAATGTATATTATGATTTTATAGATGCAATCACCACTGCACAGAAAACATCACAGTATATAATTGATACAATGAATATTAAATGATAAAAAAAAGTTATTATCAAATGACAAGTAAAGTATACAATATAATATTTTTGTTTATAGTTGTAAACTATATTTTGATTTTGTATGGTCCATATTTTCAAGATATAGTTCATTACTGGAATAAACCAGATAATAACTTTATATATCTGGTCATACCGGTTTTTGTCTATATTTTGTGGACATCTCGGCATGAGATATACGCAAAATCAAACAGGGAATGGCATATCGGGTGTTGGGGTTTGGTTCTCTCAATGGTCATTATGCTTTTGGGCAAGAGCAGCTCATTGCACGTCATGGTCTACATTTCGCTGTGGGGCACTTTGCTAAGTATCTATCTGATTGCATTCGGCATCGGCTCTCTGAAACAAGGGCTGTTTCCTTTTTGTCTCCTGATCTTCGTCATCCCTTTGCCCGTTTTTGTGGTCAACTTGGTCAGCCTTCAACTCAAGCTTTGGTCATCAGCCCTAGCGGTGTTCATGCTTCAAGGCATGGCTGTACCTGTCTTTCGAGCAGGAAATATCATCGACCTAGGGATAACCCAGTTGCAGGTGGTGGATGCATGTAGCGGGCTGAGATATCTGCTTCCCTCTCTGTTCTTGGCTTTGATTTTAGGGAAATTTTATGTGCGCAATCAAGTCTCTCGGTTATTTTTGGCGGCTGCGAGTCCGGTCATATGCATTGGAGCAAACTCAATTCGATTGGCTGTGACCGCAATACTCATTCGGTATATTCATCCTGGTTTTGCGGAAGGTATGTACCATGACTTGTCTGGGTTGTTTATATATCTGTGTGTGTTATTGGTATTATTCTTTCTTGCGATATTGCTGCGCCGCCTCCACTCTCAGAGATACTGCGTGAAGAATCCAGGCAGGAATAAAGAAATACTTTCAGAAAATAAAAATTTGAATATATGTATCCATCCTATGGCAATCCTGGCTGTTGCATCAGTTTTTGTCATTTCTTTTGCAACACAAAATATTCTACATGGGGCTCAGCTTCAACCAAAGAGAAAAACCTTTGCAGAATTTCCTCTGAGTTGCGTCAATTGGATAGGAGAACGGCATGAGCTGCCCCAGAGTGTTTTAGATACTCTCTTGGCTGATGACTATATCGCAGCTCGATATACGCATTGTACAACCGGAAATAAACTCAATTTACTTATCGTTTACCATGCAACACAGACCGTGAATAAGACAGCCCATGCCCCAACTTCCTGCCTTTTGGGCAGTGGTTGGTTGTTGCTTGAGAAGTACATTTCAAGCGGTCAAAAAAAAGGTGATCGAGACTTCCCGGTTCGAGGCATGCTCATGCAGCAAGGCGAACAACGCATGTTGGCAAATTTTTGGTTTGATCAGCGCGGCAGACATATCACCAGTGAGTTTTTGAACAAGCTCTATCTCCTGCGGGATTCCCTGATTATGCACCGTTCAGATGGGGCATTGATTCGAGTAGAGATGCTTTTGCTTCCAAGTCAAAGTGTGGAGCAGGGTCAAAGGATTTTAGATGATTTTATTCAGGAAATCAAAAAACATGTGCACGTTTATGTTCCAGGCAGGAAGTCTTAAAAGTATGGACGATTGAGCCGACATGCTCTTCTTGAAGATAACATGCAAACGATGTGTGTTCTTTTAAGAAAAAGCCTGGTGCTTATCATCACAAAATGGAGGATCTTTTAATCTAATAAAAAAAGGAATCATTAAATATATATACAGTGTTTATTGGGATCATATATGTATAATAAAAAACTGGCAATAATAATAACAGCGCTTATGCTTATAGATGGGATGATTGTCATCGCATCCGGTTATAGTGCTATGTATTTAAAAATATCAATTGGAGGACAGAGATGGGCTCTCAATGAATACCAAATGATTGGAATCGTATTTTTTACAATGGTCATTAATAATATAGCAATGGGCCTTTTAGGCCTTTATTCAGATCGGAGATTTTCCTCAGTCATACAGATAATTGTACGCATTATATATGATATTTCTATTGTATTTGCGGTACTTGTATTTACTCTCTATGTTTTAAAAATCCATGCAGTTTCACGAATATTTTTGGTGAGTTTTGCTTTTTTTATGTTCTTGGGAATAGTTATCAGTAGAATATTTTTGGATATTTTTTTGGATAGAATTCAAAGAACGGGCTTTAATGCATGGCGCATATTGCTCATCGGCAATGGTGCCAAGCTTGAGTGCACATACCAAGCACTTTTATCGCAAAAGGGCTTGGGCCAACAGATTCTCGGTGTTTTACATCCGGATGAAAAAATGCCCTCACTTGATGGATCCGCTATACCTTACCTGGGAAATTTAAATGATTTTTTCAATGTATTAATCGAGAAGAACGTTGACGAGGTCATTTTTGCCCTGGAATCGGATTATGGTCAGGATATCAAAGAATATCTTGAGCTCTGCGAGATAATGGGCGTTTCCTATAAAATAGTTCCTGCTATGTACAATCCTTTTTCCCCTTTTCGCCTGAGTGTGGAACATATTCACGATGTTCCCACACTGACCCGGGAGACGACGGGGATTGATGCGGCAGGGCTGCTGTACAAACGGTTGATCGATTTTTTTTTCGGTTGTCTCGGATGTGTGATGCTTTTTTGTATGTATCCTTTTGTTGCCTTAGCCATCCGGTTGGATTCCCCTGGTCCGGTCTTTTTTAAGCAGGAGAGGGTAGGCAGAAACGGCAGAATCTTCACCATATACAAGTTCCGCACTATGGTTGTCGATGCTGAGGAGAGCAAGGATGTGCTTATGGGGCACAATGAGATGAAAGGCCTGATGTTCAAAATGAACAATGACCCTCGGATTACCAAAGTTGGTCGATTTTTGCGCAAGACATCCTTGGATGAGTTTCCTCAGTTCATAAATGTTATCAGGGGGGAAATGAGCCTGGTGGGAACCCGCCCCCCAACCAAGGAGGAGGTCATGCACTATGAGACCTGGCATCGACGCAGGATCTCCATGAAACCGGGTATTACCGGACTGTGGCAGGTTTCCGGAAGAAACAAGGTCAATGATTTTGCAGAAGTGGTCAAGCTGGATTTGCAGTATATTGACCATTGGAAAATCATTAATGATCTGAAGATTATAGCTATGACCGTGTGGGTGATCTTAAGGCGTAAAGGGGCCATATAAACCACTTTGCCTGGATGATAAAAGGTCGAAGTTCAGACTTGGGGGGCTGAATGCTTACTTTTTAGATGTCGGATTGGGAAAAGTACTTGTTGAGTTGTTCGTAGCTGTATGTATCACTGTAGATAAATGATCCACCCACTTTGATGTTGACCCCATCTTTTTCCGCATGCGTGAGCCGGCAGGTAAATCTGGATATATTATCCGTTCTAAAAAAGCAGAATATGATATCAAACTTGTTTTTTGTTTTTAAGAACTCAATCTTGTCGTACTTTTCTTGAGGGAAGAAGAGTTTGGTCCCGCCGATGGAAATATCCAATAAAGTGGTCGCAAAGTATCGTCCTGAATTGCTGATCAGGGATTTTTCATAAGCAATTGCCGGCATGACCACTTTTTTACGCTGAAATCTCCTTTTGTCTTCCTTGACTGATGGTGTCAGGCCGGTGGTCTGAATAAAGCTGGTCAAGATATTATCAACGACCTGTTCCATGTCCATATTCATTCTCTGTGCGTATCTGGCGAGGGTAGCCGCAATTTCAGAGTCAATGGTGACTTCGTTTCTGGAGATAGACATAATGCAGTCCTCTAAAGAAGATACACAGCAATATCAATGAAGAATCGATTGAGACCTCAGGTGGGAGAAAACTCACAAGTTTTTACAGCAAGTTTTGGTCCATATGCCCTGGTTCGGAGTCGATCATGCTGGTGCATGGGGCCCGCTTGGGTTTTTGTATGCTGGCACAGGACCTCCTGACGGAGGAAGAGGTGTCTGGTTTCATTACCAGCCTATCCATCTCCGCGCAGCACACGGAAGTGCATCGTCATTTATGCGTCAAATGGCGATTTCAGAGTACGTAAAAAGTGGACACCCGTATCCATTCTTTTTTTTGGAGACCATGATAGTCGAACTCAAGGTCCCAGGAAAAGACTTGACAATGTTTGGACTCAAATTTATAAGTCTGAATCACCGGGACGTAGCGCAGTCTGGGAGCGCACCTGAATGGGGTTCAGGGGGCCGGGCGTTCAAATCGCCCCGTCCCGATTCAAGAAAAACAGGGGGTTAGGTCGATAAGACCTAGCCCCCTGTTTTTTTGTGCGTCTATGAATGTATACAACACGCTCTTTTGAGGACAGGCAGTGCGCACTGAGGGCTCAAACCCCTGGATGACGACCCTTTGGCCTATGTGCCAGCACCGGGGGGGGGATAGGAGATATGGACATTTCGATCAACTCCGATAATACAAGCATGTAAAGCCTGTCCTTGAAGATAGGCCGGTCTGGAGGAGGTCAGGACTTTCATGTGCTGCGACACCATTTTGCTGTGACTCTGGCCAACAGTGATGAATTCGTTCCGGACATGATCGAAAAGCTTGTAACCCACAAGTTCCCACAGATGACCAAGAGGTATGCACAGTATCTGCCGGACTCCATGAAGAAAGCCGGCGCAAGGGCCAGTGAGCTTTTGCAGGGAGAGGGTCAGGAATAGGTGGTTGGGATTTTTGGAGATATGAAGAGGTAAAAGGCTGATCAGTTTGTGGTTTATGGGGGCGGGGCCTGTGATCCACAAGTTGGTGGTCAGGGGGATACAAACGGCAGGTTAGGAATACGGTGAGGAAATCAGTAAAGAGCTGCAAAATCGTCTTAGCAAGCCCTTGTTTTTATTGGTGGAGGTGACGGGGATCGAACCCGTGACCTCAGCGTTGCGAACGCTGCGCTCTCCCTGCTGAGCTACACCCCCTGTTTCCAAACACTTACATATACACTTCAGCCCCATGGATGTCAAATAGCCTTGCCTGTCTTCAAGGTAGTGATTGGAGCCGTTTATTCTGCGATCACAAATATCTCAGTGATTTTTCTCCAGCCCCACCTGGTCTGCAATCTCCTGCATAGAGTCTATAGCGATTTGCAGAAATTCACCCATATCCAGCCCGATTCTCTCGCACTCCGTGATCCGCTCTCGGTCCACATTGGCGGCAAAGCTCTTGTCTTTCATCTTCTTTTTCAGGCTCTTGGGCTTCATTCCCTCCATGCCCTCCGGCCGGACCAGGGCACTGGCGGAAATCAGCCCGGTCACGGTCTCGGCGCAACGCAGGGCAAAATCAAATGTGGTTTGGGCCGTTGTCCCGTTCATCTCACAGTTGTGGGCGGCTATGGCCTGGACTGCCTCCTCTGGAAGTTGCCCTTCCAGTTCCCGGGCCGAGATAAGGCCGTGCTCTGCCGGAGTGTTGCGGGTCTTTTCAAAATCCAGATCGTGGAGCAGACCGGCCAGGCCCCACAGCTCAGGCTCGGCCTCCATGCGGATGGCCAGGCCGCGCATGACCGCCTCGGTCTCCAGGCTGTGATTGATAAGGCTTGCGTCCTGCAGGTTGGAATGCAGCAGTTCCAAGGCTTCCGTTCGATCCATTCTCGTCTCCTTCACATCTTTTTGCGCAATATATCTATGACCAACCAAAAACCCACGCAGGCTGCAAGGAGATAGCCGATGAGCCCCAGGGCCGGATAGCCGAAGAGAAGTGGGTGGACTCCGGTGGTGATGATCATGGACGAGCCGATGATCATGCATCCGGTGATGATGCCCAGGGTCAGCCGGTTGGCGATCCGGTCCAGGGTCAGGCGCATTCCTTCCAGATTCTTATGTTCAAAGCGGATGGATAGCTGATCGTCTTCCAGTTTTTTCAAGATATGATTCGCCTGGCGGGGAAGATCCTTTTGCATCTGCAGGGCGTTGGCAAAACCCTTGCGTATTTGGCGTTGGATAAAGCGCGGGGAGTATTTGCCAAGGGCTATGCGACGCACAAAAGGTCTGGCTTCGGCGACCACATCCAGTTGAGGATAAAGGAGCCTGGCCGAGCCTTCGCTGGTGACCATGGCCTTGATCATGATGGCCAAATCGGATTTTATGCGGATCTTGTACTGATGCAGAAGGCTGGTTATGGAGGACAGGAGTTGGCCGATGTTCACTTCCGCCAGGGGCAAGGAGTAGTAGTCGTCCAAAAGATCCATGATGTCTCTGTGCAGTTCATCGATATCCACCCCGGACTCGTGTTCGGAGAAATCCAGGAGAATATCCAGGACCGTCTCGCTGTCTCGATCCACGATGCCCTCCAGGAGGGAGATGAGCTTGAGCCTGGTCTCCGGGGTCAAGCGGCCCACCATGCCCCAATCCAGCATGGTGAAGGTGCCGTCGTCCATGACAAAGATATTGCCCGGATGCGGGTCGGCATGGAAAAATCCATCCTCCAGGATCTGTTTCAAAGATGCCCGAAGACCGTTTTGGGCCAGAAGAAGGCGTTCTTTTTCAGGCAGGGCGGTCACATTGCGCAGCTTGGTGCCTAAAACCAGCTCCATGATCAGGATTTTTCTGGTACTGAACTCGGAAAAGACCCGGGGAAATCTGATATAGTCATGGCCTTGAAAATTGGCCTTGGCCAGACGGATGTTTCTGGCCTCGAGGTCAAAATCCAGCTCCCGGAGCAGCAGGCGGCGGAGCTCACGCACCAGTCCGGGCAGGTCGTAGAGGGCCATAGCTTCCACCCGCTCGTGGACCTGCCGGGCGAGACCGGCCATGATATCCAGATCGTTGCGAATGACCTGCTCAATCCCCGGACGCTGAACCTTGATGGCCACAACTGTCTTGTCTGCAGCCAACAAGGCCCGATGTACCTGGGCCAATGAGGCTGCCGCCAAGGGCTGAGGTTCGATATAGGCAAAGACCTCCTCCACCGGATGTTCCAGGTTTTTTTCGATCTGAGCGGAGATGGCCTCCCAGTTCTCGGCCTGCACATCGTCCTGGAGGCGGCTCAGCTCACTGGCCAGCTCCGGAGGAAGAAGGTCGGTGCGCAGGCTGAGGAGCTGGCCGAATTTGACAAAGGTAGGGCCCAGCTCGGTGAGGACGTAGCGGATGCGCTTCCAGGTGTTCTCGTCCTGCCGGACGCTTTTAGGGGCCGGTCTGCTGATTTTGATTCTTTCCGGCAGGTCCAAGCGGGCCAACAGGTCTCCGAAGCCGTATTTGATCAGGGTGAAGGAGATTTCCTTAAAGCGGTTCAGTCTGGAAAGGGTATGCAGATCCAAGGGAAAATCCTTTCAAGAGGAGGCAGAGGATTCACGTAATCGGCAAAGTCTTGCAAACGAGTTGATTTACATATTGATATTCAGCAGTACAATTGGGCATAGGACCTGAAATGTCTGTTCTTTGATTGCAGCCTTTTTGCCCGTAGAAGTGGCTTTTTTCTCTTCACTCTTTTTCTGGCGAGGAGCCTTGCTCCGGGAAAGGAGGTTCGGCGCTGGCCGGAGTGGGGGTCAGCTGGTCCTCCAGGAGGCTCAGCCGTTTTTCCAGGTTATCCACCCGGCTGCGCAGCCGGTCCACATCCTCGGCCTGGGCCAGATGCATGCCTTTGGTCATCCGTTCAATTGTCTCGCTCATCTGGTTTCGGATATCTTGCATTTCCCTCTCCCCGGTTTTACGCAAATCTTGGGTAAAGCGTTCCGCTTCTTCAGTGGTCAATTTGCCCTGGTGAACCAGAGAATCCATGGTTTCCCGGACCTTGGAGGTAGAGACGACTGCAGTTCCCAGACCGGCCAGGGCCAGCTTTTTGGCCAGATCGCGCATAGCTTGCTCTCCTATCTATGTGGAAATAAAAGGTTCCAGCTCGAGCGCATCAAAGCACCGGCCAGCGTAAAGTTCTCATATATGCAACTGGATTATTTGTAGCAAAACTACGGGCAGAGGGCAAGGAGCAGATACCTTAAAAACATGGGGTACAAGGTCCATTATTCATCTCAATCTGCGCTGAAAGCTTTTGTGCCCCTGTCTATGCGTGAACTGCTACCACCGTCCCTTGTCACCCCCGGGCAGTTTCTCTATACTCAACCCATGGGAGTTCAAAGAGTATTTGTTCTTTTCAGCTTTGCCGGAGACAAAGCTGAATAATGTCTCGAAGACCGTTCAAACCCCTAAAAAAGCCCTGTATGTACCGGAGTACAACCGCGAGGACACAGCGTGCGCATTATCATTATCGGAGCCGGAGAGGTGGGATTTCATATCGCCCGCCGGTTGACCGCAGAAAATAAAAATGTGGTGGTTATCGACAAAAATGCCCAGGTCCTGGACCGGGTGGCCGAGCGTTTGGACGTGGAAACCGTCCTGGGCTCGGGAAGCAGTCCCCGAGTGCTGGAAACAGCCGGAGTCAAGAGTGCGGATATCCTCCTGGCTGTGACTGACAGCGACGAGATCAATCTCATCGCCTGCACCTTCAGCAATATTCTGGCCCCGGAGCTGACCAAGGTGGCCCGGATCCGCAACCCGGAATACACGGATTACAAGGATATTCTGGCTTCGGATCTGCATATCGACATCGTCATCAATCCGGAGCAGGAGGTCATTGGTTCCATAGAGCGCTTGATGGGTACTCCAGGGGCGGCCGAAGTGAGTGAGTTCGCGGATGTCAACATCACCCTGGCCGGGATGTGGATTCGGGACAATTGCCGTTTGGCCGGGATGAACCTGGCCGAGGTCAAGCAGGCCGTGGGGGTGGAAGGCTTTATTGTAGGGGCCATCGTCCGGGGAGATAATCTGATCATCCCCTCGGGATCGAACAAGCTTTTGGCCGGGGACATGATGTATTTCGTCTGTGCCCAGCCGGACCTGCAAAGAGTGCTCAAGGCCTTTGGGGCCGGATCAGGGAGCCAGCGCAAGATTTTGATCATCGGCGGGGGGAATATCGGATTCAAGCTGGCTCAGAATCTGGAGCAGAAAAAGGGGCTGCAGGTCAAGATCCTGGACCGGGATCGAGAGCGATGCGCCTTCTTGGCCGAAAACCTGAATCGAGCTATTGTCCTGCAGGGGGACGGCTCGGATCAGAGACTGCTTACCGAGGAGAATGTGGGCAGCATGGATGTGGTGGTCAGTGTGACCGGAGACGAGGAGAACAATGTCCTCTGCAGTCTCTTGGCCAAGAGTATGGGGGCCAAGCTGACAGTGACCAGGATCAATAAGTTCGCCTATCTGCCCTTGATGCGGGCCGTGGGTCTGGAGCACATCGTCAGTCCCCGCTTGTCCGCGGCCAACAGCATTCTGCGCCATGTCCGCCACGGGACGGTGCTTTCCAGCATCTCCATCAAGGAGGACGCCGAGGCCTTGGAAGTGGTGGCCAGGGAGGGTTCGCCTTTGGTCGGTCGGCCGATCAAAGACCTGGATTTTCCGGATGGGGCCATTGTCCTCTGCCTGGTCCGGGGGGAAGAGGTGATTATTCCCACAGGCGAGAGCGTTATCCAGCCCCAGGACCGGGTCATGATTATGTCCACCAGCAAGCATATCTCTGAGGTGGAAAAAAAGATTACCTAAGGCCAACCGTGTCTTATCCGTTGTGCCCTATTCATTGCCAGTTTCTCGTGTTGATTTTCTTTTTAAACTTGACCCACTATTAAACGACACGGAAATCCGAAATACGAATATCGAAATTCGAAACAATCAGAGCGAAACTCGAAACGCAGAGGACCGCAGAGCGGTCGTTTGACGCTCCCACGCAGAGCATGGGAGCGATAGGAAAAGAGGATGGCTGGAGCCATAAGAAGAAGACGTCCCCAGGGAGGACCCTGGGAACGAAGAAATGAAATAAAACCAATTGCCAAAAATTGAGGCAGCATTTTTGAGACGCAGTATGAGTACCGTGTCTTATCCGTTGTGCCCTATTCATTGCCAGTTTCTCGTGTTGATTTTCTTTTTAAACTTGACCCACTATTAAACGACACGGAAATCCGAAATACGAATATCGAAATTCGAAACAATCAGAGCGAAACTCGAAACGCAGAGGACCGCAGAGCGGTCGTTTGACGCTCCCACGCAGAGCATGGGAGCGATAGGAAAAGAGGATGGCTGGAGCCATAAGAAGAAGACGTCCCCAGGGAGGACCCTGGGAACGAAGAAATGAAATAAAACCAATTGCCAAAAATTGAGGCAGCATTTTTGAGACGCAGTACTGTGATGTCTGGATTTAGGGTTTGTTCTTTGTTTCGAATTTCTTTTTTTTGTCATTTATTCCGATTGTTTCGAATTTCGGATTTCGATATTCGAATTTAGGTACCTGTAACAGGTAACTTCTTCCTAAACTCCGGGGAGTTCGGATTCGTGTTCAATAATGTTGAAAAAGTCGATGAGCTTGACCAGGCTCAGAGTCTTTCGGACCTGGGGTGAGGGGGCCAAGATATAGAACTCTTTATTTTTGGTCGTCTTGCGGTTGTTTATGTGCACCAGAAAA
Organism: Thermodesulfobacteriota bacterium; assembly: GCA_051749205.1. GTDB lineage: Bacteria > Desulfobacterota > Desulfovibrionia > Desulfovibrionales > Desulfothermaceae > Desulfovermiculus. The sequence continues at coordinate 10,583 of JBNJII010000069.1, forward strand.
CCAATTCCTGAACTGTCCAAAAACACAGTATTGGACAAATCCATGACCAGAACCGTGCATTCGGGTCCATTCAGATATTCTTCGATCTCATCCTTGAGGGTGTCGATGACTTCCAGAGTCAGCTCTCCAGAATAGCGGAGAATGCAGGCTTGCCCCTTCTTGTCAATATTTATTCTTTCCATGCGTGCTCCTCTATGCCTCGTTCCAGGCTCAGGGTATTTCGCCCCTGAGCGTGTTTATACGCAAAAGAATCAACCAATTGGGATATGATGTACAGTCCCCGGCCGTGTTCGTCCTCCGGTCCGGAGCAGGTTGTGTGCATGGGGCCCTCAAATGGTACTCCCTTGTCCCGGATCTCCAACCGGACTCCCTGGCCGGGCTCGATCTGGACCTGTACCTCCAGTTCCCCTATGCTCTGGGGACCGTAGGCGTGGAGCAGGACATTGGTACACGCCTCGCTGAGCACAAGGCGGAGGTCATGGATCAGCCCCGGGTCCTGTATCCACTTTTGCAGGAACTCAGCCACAGATCTGGTCAAGAGGCTCACCTGTTCCGGTGTGGCCAGGATATGAAAATCTTTAATGGTCATCATGTTTCCAGTGAATCCACAAGGCACTGCGATCGTCGGGAAAAGAGGGCCTGCCCTTCAAGCCCTCTACCATGTGCGTCTCCAGCTTCTCCATGGTGAAGTTCGGAGTGCACAAAAGTTCTGAGGCCAGATTCAGGAAATTGTTCAATCCAAAACGTTCGTTTGGAGAAGACATCCATTCGTAGTACCCGTCGGTGAACAGGAACAGGCCACAGCAGTTGGATATGTCCAGGCTGACCGGCTGGAAACCCAGGTCGAAAAAACCCAAAATGGTGTTGGTGGGCTCCAACAGGTCGGTGTGCTGATTGCGGCTGACCATCAGGCCGGGGCAATGGCCGGCATTGACATAGGTCATCCGGTTGTTGGCTTGATCGATGTCCGCCGCAAACATGGTCACGAAATCCATTTCCTGGCCCAGGATGTCTATGAGCTGGGCGTTGATGAGAGAGAAGGTTTGGGCCAGGTCCAGGTAATAGCTTTCCGTCGTCCGGGCCAGGGCCCGGACTATACCCATCAAGAAGGCGGCTCGGGCCCCGTGTCCGGAGACATCAGCGATCACCACCCGCAGGACGTTGTTGTGCAGGGTGAAGAAGTCGTAGTAGTCCCCGCTGGCCCGTCCGGAAGGGTAGTAGGCGCTCTGGATGGCCAGATTCCGGGTGTAGTAGCACTCCTTGGGGATGAGCTTGTCCTGCAGGGAGGCGACGGTGTCGAACTCCTGGGCGATGCGCTCAAAGGCGGCCCGGAGCTGCTTGTTCAGCCGGATCTGGCGTTTGGCCACGTTGATTCTGGCTTTGAGCTCCTCATGATCAAAGGTCTTGACCAGGAAATCATTGGCCCCCAGATTCAGGGCCTGGGTTTTGGTTTCCACATCGGCAACCGAGGTCAGGGAAATAATGTACAGATCATTGTCTCCCTTGGTGTTGCGGATGGATCGGATAATGTCCTTGCCGTCGCAGGAAGGCAGATTCAAGTCCAGGATGAGGATGTCCGGATGGAAGTGGGCGTACACCTCCAGGGCCTGCTCCCCGTCTTCAGCCATGCGCAACTGATAGTTCTGGCTTTGGAACACGGAATTCAGGCTCTCCCGCCATACAGGGGAGTCGTCTATAATCAGGATCTTGATCTCGTTGTTTTGCATGCAATCTGTCATCCAAAGGTGGCAAGTGAGGGTACTTTGTAGCTTTCACATTCCATCTAGAGGGAAATGTATATTTTAAAACCCAGGCAAAAGAGCGCTGGAGCGGTCCTTGGGCCTTCCCACGCAGAACATGGGAACGATAAGATGTTGTATTTCCAATTTTTTTATGTCGCTATGCCTGTTCTTCACCCTTCAGTCCTCGTGTGATGAAAGGGTCAAGGTAAATGGTCCCCAGTTGCAGAGCCAGACATCCATGTCCGCACCGAACTCGCCGCAGGCCACGACCCCGGGAACAAGCCGGGTCAGATCGGCAACAAAGCGGTGGAACAGAGTCTGTGCCCTGTCCGGAGGTGCGGCCGGGGTGAATGAGGGGCGTCGACCCTTACGCCAGTTTGCGTACAAAGTGAACTGGGATACAATCAGAAGGGAGCCGCGGATGTCGGTTAGGCTGACTTCGGAGCGCCCCTTATGGTCAGGAAAGATACGCAAGCTTACGATCTTGTCAAGGAGCTTGGCCCAAGGTGCGCTGTCCGGCGCATCCGGACCGTCCTCGCGCCCGAAGCCGACCAGAAGGACCAATCCCGGCCCGATGGCCGCGTGTTCCCGGCCTCCCATCCACAGCCCCGCACTTTTGACCCGCTGCAAAACAATGTGCATGTCACCCTTCGCTGTAGACTGCTTCCGAGCTGTCCTTTTCCGATACGCTGACCTCCCGGAGGCGGACCTGGTGCTCGGCCAACAAGGGTACGAGCTGAGTGTAGATGTATCTGGCCAGGTTCTCTGAGGAGGGATTGTCCCGGGCAAAGGCCTCCATGTCGTTCAGGTGTCGGTGGTCCAGGGTCTTGAGTACACTGCGGACCTTTTCCTTGAGCTCCTTGAAGTCCATGAGGATGCCGGTCTTGTCCTCCAGACTGGAGCCCTCGACCTCTACCCGGACCTGGAAGTTGTGGCCGTGGAGCTCTTCGCACTTTCCTTGATAGTGGCGCAGTTGGTGGGAGGAGCTGAAATCGTCAGTGACTCGCAGCCTGTACAGAGGTTGGGGCGTGGGTTCGGACATGTGATCCTTCCTGGTTCAGGGTCTTTTTCCATGTGCTGATTTCCTGCTGCAAACCGGATCCGGGTACAATACAGAAATTGGGCCCGAGTTGTAAACGGCACCGGCCGTGATCAAAACGTATCACCAGCTGTACCGGATTTTTTCCCGGATGGCGGCCGAGGATGTCCTTGAGCCGTTGCCAGTCCCCGGAGGTGACCTGAGGACCTGGAACCTGGATTTGGTAGGGCTCATTCTCGGGCAGGTCCACGTTTTGCAAAAAAGTGACTGAGCGGGCCAGAAGCTTGACCTGCTTGGGCCCGTCCTCGGGTCCGGACTGATCCCGGTCCTGGGTGACTGTGGCTGTGCAGAACAGGGGCTGGTCCACATCCAAATGGGATTTGACCTGGGCATATACTTCCGGAAAAAGAGTCATTTCCGCAGTCCCGGTCAGGTCCTCCACCTGACAAAAGGCCATACGGTCCCCTTTCTTGGTGGTGATCTCCTTGCTGGCCGTGACCAGGAGCGCGGTCTTCACCTCCGTATCCTTGGGCAGCTCGGCGCAGTCTTTGAGCCCGGTGATACCCAAGAGCTGGAGGTGATCCTGGTAGCCGAGCAGGGGATGCCCGCTTAAGAAAAACCCCAGGGTCTCCTTTTCAAAGCGCAGACGTTCCTCGTCCGACCACTCGGTGATGTCCGACTCCGGGATGGTTATCCCAATGCCGTTTTGAGCTTCAGCCGCTGCATGGGCGGATTGGGGGACGATGCTGAGCAGGGAAAGCTGTCCGTGGCTCTTGTCCTTGCGAGTTTTTTGGGCCTTGGCCACCACCCGGTCCAGAGCGGTCGTCAGGGCGGTTCGGCTGCATCCAAAGCAGTCCATGGCCCCGCTCTTGATCAGGCTTTCCAACACCCTTTTGCTCACCTTGCGCAGGTTGACCCGCTGACACAGGTCCAGGAGGTGGGTATAGGGTCCGTTTTTCTCCCGCTCCTGCACAATGGCCTCAATGGCTGAATCGCCGACGTTCTTGATCCCGGACAAGCCGAAGAGGATACCCTGATCAGTGACGCTGAAGGGATGGATGCTGGTGTTGATATCCGGGCCCTGCACCGGGATACCCATTTCCCGACAGGCATGGATGTGACTGATGACTTTGTCCGTGTTGCTCACCTCGGAGGTGATCAATGCAGCCATGAACTCCCGGGGGAAATGGGCCTTGATGTAGGCTGTCTGATAGGAGATCAGGGCGTAGGCAGCGCTGTGGGACTTGTTGAACCCGTATCCGGCAAACTTCTCAATGAGATCGAAGATATAGTTGGCCGTATCCCGGGGCAGACTGTTGGCCTCGGCCCCGGCCAGGAACTTGTCCCGCTGTTTGGCCATGACAGCTGGGTCCTTTTTGCCCATGGCCCGGCGCAGGATGTCTCCGTCCCCCAAGGAGTAGTCGGCCAGTTCCGAGGCTATGCGCATGACCTGTTCCTGGTACAGGATGACCCCGTAAGTCTCCTTGAGCACCGGCTCCAGTCTGGGGTGGGGGTACTCCACTTCGATCTCCCCGTGCTTGCGGCGGATAAAGTCCGTGACCATCCCGCTTTCCAGGGGGCCGGGCCGGTACAGGGCCAGAAGGGCGATGATGTCTTCAAAGCAGTTGGGCTGCAGATCGGTGAGCACCCGGCGCATGCCCGAGCTTTCCAGCTGAAAGACTCCGTCGGTCTGGCCCTTGCACAAAAGGGAGAAGGTATCCACGTCATCCAGGGGCAGGGCGTCCAGGTCGGGAATTTCCCGATCCCTCTGCTGGGCCAGCTTGAGGGCGTCGCTGAGCACAGTCAGGGTTTTCAGGCCCAGAAAGTCGAACTTGATCAGTCCCACTTTCTCCACTTTTTTCATGTCGTACTGGGTGACCACTTCCCCTTTTTTACCCAGGTACAAGGGCAGATACTCCTGCATGGGCCTATCGGATATCACGATTCCGGCCGCATGGGTGGAGGCGTGCCTGGCCAGGCCCTCCAGACGCCGGGAGATATCAATCAGCGGGGAAATGCGCTGGTCGTTTTCCGCCTTGGCCTTAAGCTCCGGCTCCTGCTCCAGGGCCTTGTCTATGGTCATCCCCAGATCGTCGGGGATGAGCTTGGCGATCTTGTCCGTCTCGGCAAAGCTCATGCCCAGGGCCCGGCCCACGTCCCGAACCGCGGCCTTGGCTTTCATGGTCCCGAAAGTGGTGATCTGGGCCACTGAGTCCTTGCCGAACTTGTCCGTGACGTACTTGATGACCTCTTCCCGGCGGTTATAGCAGAAATCCACGTCGATATCCGGCAGGCTTTCCCGCTCCACATTCAAAAAACGCTCAAACAAAAGGGTGTAGCGGATGGGATCCAGGTTGGTGATGCGCAAGGAGTAGGCGGCCAGACTGCCTGCTGCCGACCC
>JBNJII010000070.1:0-15700 GCA_051749205.1 Thermodesulfobacteriota bacterium
CTTCATGCTTTTGCAGGGTCTTTAGAGCATGTTCCACTGCCCTGGCCCCAATAACCAGGTCCGGGCACAAATGCCCATGAAAATCGGCAATTCGCTTCAAGTCCACATTCACCAGCATACATTGTTCCTCCCTGAAAAAGGACATAAGCTCCTCATCGCGCAAAATACGGGCATCCAAGGTCCAGCTGTCCAAATCGTTATCCATATCCATCAGTGCTGCATGTTGCATCTGTCTATACCCATGCAGAACATAAGTAAGCTGATCAGCTGTATGCACAATATACAGACTGTCATTTTCAGTCAGGTCTCCAGCAAAGGGGCCAACGGCAGAAACTATCTCATGGATTTGATGGTTAATGTAAAAAGCTTTCGGCTTTTCCCGAGAATGATCGAAATCAACCCGAACTGAACGTCGAAGGACCTGGATACTTTCATCGTCTATTCGTTTCAGGGCTTGACTGATATTCATTTGACCTCTTTTTTGTATTTTATTATACGATATTTATTTTCGTGCTACTCAGGATTATTTTTTCCCTTCTTGCTGCCTCCCGCAGTTCATGAGGAAATTGCCTTGGACAGAGCAAGGCCCTTTCCCCCGACCAACTGGGCGCAGGCAATGAACGCCCAGTTGGCCTTTGTGTTCACCAAAATACCCCTCCAATCATAAGTCAACATTCAGTCCACCCATGAACACAGCCCCTGGGGCAACAGTATCGTCCCGGCCAAGACGGCGGAAAATAACGTATTCTTCATCAAAGATGTTTTCCGCATTGAGATACACAGTGAAGCGATCCATAAACCGTCGGGATATTCGGAGATCAACTGTAGTGTAATCGCTTTCTTTTAACGTATTTTCAGCATCAAAGTACATGTCGGCGTAGTAGTTCACGAGCAAATTCACATCGACAAGGCTCGGATTTGTATAATTGAGGCCAACATGCACTTTGTGCCTGGGATCATTCGTTAGATAATTTCCTTCCAATTCTGGATTGTTCTTGTCTTCTTTAATCTCAGAAATGTTGTAAGTATAGTTAGCAAATAAACTCAGGTCCTTTCTGGGGTACCACTGCATTTCCAGCTCCGCACCATAGATGTCCACTTCACTGATATTGTCATTGATATACTCAAATCGTGTTTTCTTTCCTCCAGCAAATTTTTGACTGCTCGTCAGGCGATTGCCTATGTAATCCTGGGCAAAGGCCTGATAAAATGTGGCTTTGGCCATCAGGTTATCTGTCACAAAGTGTTCAAGCCCAAAGTCATAAGACCAGATTTCCTCCGGCTCCAGGTCCGGATTTGCCTCTCGATAAAATTCACCTCCCTGGCGAACATGGACCTTGAACAATTCAAACAAACTGGGGGCTCGAAAGCCTTTTCCACCGGAAGCCCTGAGGGTCGTCTTGGGACTGAGATGATAGGTGATACCCAGCTTGGGGGAGAAGCTATCCTCGGTTTCAGAATCAAAGCTGTTGTCAAAGGGGTCTTTCCCGGCCCTGCTGGCAGTGTTCCAGTTGGCTCCGTCAAATGTTTTGATAAAATCATAGCGTGCGCCAAGGGAAACAAGGAGGGAATCATCCAAGAACCTGAAGTCCAGGCTGGTGAACGGTGAAATATAGCGTTGCTTGCCTTCCGCCCCTTCCTTCTGATCGCTCTGGGTGTAGATATTATCGTAATCCCAAGAGATTTCCTTGAAAGCAGCCCCCAGGGTCAGTCTGGCCCAGGGTCGAAGCGCCAGGCTGCCTTGCAGGTCTGCTCCCCAGGTATCTGAGGGGGCCTCTTCTTTGCGCAGCAGAAAGTCAAAGTCAGGACTTTTATCCTGAAAGGCAGTCTTATCTGCCCGGTTCAAGTAGACCAGACTCTTAAAGTCAACAAGCTCTCCTTTGTGGGAAAAGTTGAGCCAGTATTGGTCCAGTTGGAGGTCATCGTAAAAATATTTCCGACCCTTCCCGGTTTCATGGTCGTAATACAGTGAGGCCAGACTGAGATTGGTCTGAGGACCAAAATCATAGGTTGCCTTGCCCATGACCTTGCCCACATCCCTGTGACGTTTGGTGTTGTAGCTTTTGGGGTTGTCGGTCATGTAAAACCCGTCGCTTTCTTCATATCCTCCAGCCAGAAGTGCACCAAAATCGTTAAATTTTTGGCTATAAAATCCAGCACCCTTGTAGGTATCTGCTGTTCCTGCCTCGCCTCTGATGGAGGTTTCTCTGTCCTCTTGCGGATTTTTGGTGATAATATGAATCACTCCGCCCAAACCTTCTGAACCATAAAGGGCTGAGGTCGGCCCCCGTACTATTTCTATGCGCTCAATGGCCTCTTTGGGGATATGTCCCCAGGCAACCCAGGCAATAGAGTTGTTGAAGTTGTCATTTTGGGGCACTCCATCCACCAGGATGAGCACTCTATTTTGACCAACGCCGCGCATGTTCAGCGGACTGACAATGCCGTTGGTTTGCAGGCCAAAGTGCCGGAAATTATAAATCCCTGCTTCCTGGCGCACGATGTCTTCCACCCGGTCAAATGGAGAATCCATAATTTCCTGGCTGGTCAGGACACTTACATTCTGAGGCGCATCGCCGACAGCAATTTCACTTCTGGTAGCAGAGACCACCACCTCATCCATTTTTTGACTCTGGTCTTGAGCCAAGGCGCTTTGCCAGCTAAAAACCACAACACATGCCGTACACAGAAAACCTCCTACCAGCCATTGCAGGTATTTCATGCCTTCCTCCATTCCTTGTGTCTTGATCAAGATACTTAAACTATCCTGACCCATGCCCCAAAAGTTAGCTCCATCAAAATGACTGCTTACATCCGGCTCAGCATGGGTATGGGATTGTTTTCCGGGCGCAACAGCTCTCGTGGATGCATGTCCTGGTCGAGTTCAAAGGTCTTATGCACAGTCACAAAGCGTCCTGACTCATCAATGGTTTTGACCAGCCAAAGGCTCAGAGCCAGTTTTTCCAGGGCTGGGTTCTCGGGCTTGGTCCCGGCATACTCTTTCCGGGCCTGATCAAAATCAAAACCCAACAACCAGCCTTGCCAAGGCCTGTCCTCCTGACGGACAAAAACCACGCTCGCAGTTTCATCCAGGGGGTGGGGCCACTTTTGGACTTCCTTTTCTCCAGGATACAAAGTCCCATATCCCCGCTTGCCCGGAGTGGCATTTAAAAGGCTGATCAAAGCGTCTTCTTTACACCAGGGGTCAAGGGAAAGGACAAAGCATTCCGCTTTGGGGTCGTCAGGAAAAATGTTTTCCTGGATGTATCTGGCCATGAGCACTCCGGAGGCCACTCCAGGACAATAGTGGTCATGAGGGACAATGGCTTGCAGAACCTCATCCGGAGCTCCCTGGGCCATAAGGTTGAGGGCGGCTGTGACCCGAAAGAGATTCGCTCCGAAAAGACCCTGGTCTTGGTATGCAGCAAACTTTTCAGGGTGAGCAAAGAGAGACTCGGCATCGATCCTGGCTTTTTGAGATTGAGAAAACAGATCCTTGGGCAGGCTGCCATTGGACAGGGCATTGTGCGCAGCATCTTCCTTTATCTGTAGGTAAGCGCATTGACCGGTATTGGGAGTGTACAAGGCAAACCACAAAGGCTGGTCGAACCTGGACTGAAGACTGACCAGGGTGGATCTGCCCACGCTGGCTCCAGTCTCTGTATGCAGGCCATCCAGACATCCTTGGGTGGACATACCACCCGGCCGGGCGTAACCGGCATTGGTCAGGACCAGGGCCTGCTGTTTTGACCAGCAAAGATCCAGGATCTTTGCTCCTTCACGAGCCGCTGCGCGGCCCAGGCTTACAGCGGCTGCATACTCGTTTGCCTGTACAGTCTCAACCAGGGCACTGAGCAGGAAAACTCCGGACACCAAAAGCAAAATGCACTTTTTCATCCTATTTCCTCCTGGGTTAAAAATTGCACACGGCCTTTCTGTTCACTTCCCAGCCACAAGCACATAGCGGTCATCGGCATCAAGGATCTCTTCAACCGTTAATCCCACCTGGTTCATGATGCGGCGCATTTGCTCCGGTTCGGGCAGCATGTCCTGGGCCACGGCAGTGCCTGCCTTGCGGTGCAGATCGTTGATCTTCCGGCTGCTGATCAGATGCAGGATGACCAGCCTTCCGCCGGGTCGCAGACAGCGGGATATAATCTCTGCCGCATGTTCCTGGTCGTCGAAATGGGGAAAGACCTGGTGACAAAAGACCAGATCCACCTCACCCCAGGGCAGGGCACAGGATTCCATGGATGCGCATCGCAGGTGTACATTGGACAGGCCACCCACTTTGGTCTGAGCCTTTTGGACCATTTGGGGGCTGATATCCATGGCCAGAACCCGGCCCTGCGGGCCGACCCGATCGGCCAGGATCCGGGTCAAGCGTCCTGTACCGCATCCGGGTTCAAGGACGGTCTGGCCCACAAGGGAGGGCAGTGAATGGAAGACCTCGGCTATCTTGGCCCGTTCCTTGGGGGTATAATCCGGAGCGGCCCAGTCCGCCTGGGCCTGGGCGTCGAAAAACCTGGCTTTTTCTGTATTGACCTGCTGATTTTTGACCTGGAGTTGTTCAGAAGTGGACACAGCTACCTCCCTGTTTCCTGGAGCAAAGGGGCTCTGGCCCCGAGGGGGCCGTAGTCATTGACCATTTGTTCATATACTGGAGCCCCGACCAGTTTGGTGTATATGGCATTTGCTTTTTTGGCTAAATCGATGTCCGCAAATTGGGCGGGATACACGGTTTTGCCCACGGCATAGGCATCTGTTAGAACCGTGCCGATATTAGTTGTGTACCAGTTGAATGGGTGCAGGACATAGACCTGATTCTGGGCAAAAGCCGATATGGCATTATAGACCTCCGGCTTTTTTCTGTAGGCCTGGGCCGCCAGGTCATAGCCGCCCCCATCAATGAATACCCATTCCGGATCCAGCTCGAGCAGGGATTCCTCACTGATAAAGATGTGGGTTCCTCCCTTGGTTTCCAGCTCAGCAGCAGCGTTGTCCACCAGGACCCAGTCAAAAGGGGCGTATTCCAATTCCGAGCTTTCCAGCCCGTGCGCCCCGCGATAGCCAATACCTCCCACATAGGCCCTTGGTCGTTTGGCTGGTCTGCTTTCCTTTGACCGCTGCTTGAGAGCTTGTTGTTCCCCTTGAATATATTGGATCACCGATTCGGCTCGCTCCTTTTGATCTACAATCCGGCCGGCCAGATGCAGGGCCTCAAAAACCGTTTCATCAAAGGTGGCGAAACTCCCGTAGCTCAAAACAACAACCGGAATCTGCAGGGTGTCCTGCACTTCATCGGCCAGGGAGCTGCTCATATAGGTAACAAAGATAAGCTCCGGGTTCAGGTTCAGAACCACTTCCATGTTCGGCTTCTGGTTGATGCTGGCTGGACCGCCAGGTCCGCAGAGAGGCAGATCATTCAGCTCCGGATGGGCCAGCCAATACGGCCGACCCCCGGGGTTTTGCTTTTCCAGGGCTTCCACTCCGATCACCTTGTCCTGGGCCTGGAGATAGACAATGAGCCGCAAAGTGCCCGGACCCAGGCAGATGATCCGCTCCGGATCATGAGGTACGTTCACTGTGCGTCCGGACATGTCGGTCACCTGCAGCATATCCGCCAGTCCCGACCCTGCGGGAAACAGACAGAACCAGAATGTGAGGAGAACCAGAATTCGGATGCCCATATGTTCCTCCAGGCTGGGGTGTCTCAAATTGTTTGTTGAGATCATTTTTTTCTCCTGAAAAATGACCCTGACCCGACAGCGACAGTTCTGCCTACGAACCTTCTCCTCCTAGGACCGCTAGGCACCAGCTTTGCCTCAGAGGGCGAATAATTATTCGCCCCTACGACCTTAACGCCAGCTTGTGGTCAATTCTCACATGCGGGTTGCCAGAGGGCTTGTAGGGGCGAAAAATCTTTCGCCCTCTTTTGAAATTCTGATCTCTCTCCTCTGATTGGGTACTGAGCAAGAAGGTTGAAACCTCATTGATCAAACAGATAAACATCGAGGTCCAGAAATCAGTCAAGGCATATTTTCTGTTTTAGACGTCCTACCTCCAGGCAAGGCGGTTTACGACCCCTCAGACGTGGAATGTTATCAGTTAACTGTTGTCAGGCTAAAATGAAGCCTGATACGTTTGCAGCAAAAGAAAAAAGTCGCATGCCTTTTCCGTCATTGCCCGGCCTTGATCTTTGTATACATCGAAATCCGACTTGCCGGGCAATCCAGGGGAACGCTGTGCTGTCTTCGGACGCTACATCTTGTGTCAGCAGTGAGCCTTCAAGCTCACGACCACCTGCAAACGCGTCTATAACTCAAAACTGATGCCCAGCATGCCGTTTATTCCAGGCATGGGATAGTCCGGCAGATATTCATAGTCCGTATCGGTCAGGTTTTCCCCGGCCACAAACACCTCGCCATTCATTTTGGACTCACCCAGGGCAAAACCATAGCTCAGCTTGCCGTTGAGCAGAAAATAGCTGTCCACCTCAGAAGTGTTCTGGGCTCCGGCTTTGCGGGCCTGGGAGGTAACAGTCATTTCATCCAGGTACTGGCTGTCCAGGCTCAAGGTGAAGCGGTCCAGGAAACTCCAGTTCACACCGCTGCTGATGCTGATGTCCGGGGCATAGGGCAGATCACTGGGGTCGGTATCCAGCCAGGTCAGGCCGGCAAATATGGATAGGTTTTGGGTGGGGTCGAGCTGCAAAGTGGTCTCAATGCCTCGAATCTCAAAATCCTCGATGTTTTGATAGGCAAATCCGGCCGGAGGAGTGGTAAACACATAACGATCCTGGCCGTCGTCATAGAAAAAGGTGATATCGGCCTGGGCAAAAGGACAAAATCTGTGCTCAATCCCAAGCTCATAATGCTCAATGGTTTCCGGGTCCAGATCCTGCCAGCTTTGCCCCAAAGGAGGAATTACCTTCTCGGAAAAGACAATCACATCCAGTCCGGGATAGACTACTCCCCGGGAGTAGTTGGCATGCAGCTGTGTGTCTTTGTAGCCCAGGACAAGCCCGGCATGGGGGGCCCATTCTGCGTTGAATTCTGAATGATCTGTGTATCGGGCTCCGGCCGAGGGGATGAGATACAAGCCGGACCGCTGTCCCAGGAGCTGACTGACTCCAGCATACGGTGATACAGTAGTCAGGTCCGGCCCCTCCCAATCCTCTTTTTTTCCGTCACTGAACTTCTTGTCCCATTCCCCTTCGGCCACTTCCCAATCCAGACCGAGCTGGATGTTCCCCCCCGGCCACAGCGTGAATTCCTGGTTGGCCTTGAGACCGTAAAACTGGAAGTCGTTGTACAGATTCTCTCTCAAGCCGGGAGTTGATGTGGGTTGATTCAGCCAGTCCCCTTCTCCCTGGTTTTGATACAGCTTTAAGCTGCCCTGCCCCCAGTCGTAGGCATGAGACAGGGTCAGCGAGGCGAGGAGGGCCTGGGTTTCGTAGTCTCCCTCCTTTGCTGACTCCGGAGCCCCCTTTGCCCCGGGATCAGAGGCCTCGTTGTCTGTCAGCAGGGAATACAGGGACACATCCCAGTTTTGCGTCAGCTGATACCCGATCCGTCCGTACAGATCCCGTAATGTACCATCCGCATCATCACGGTGACCGTCCGAGGTCCGGTATCCGCCGCCTACATAATAGTCCCAGCGGTCTCGGCGCGCTCCGTGTTCAACAGTGTTGATCAGCGTGGAGTAGCTCCCACCGGCCAGCTTCGCCTTGGTCTTTGAACCTTCCCCCACCCGTTTTTTGGGCACCAGATTGATGGCTGAAAAGGCATTGCCGAACTTCTGGGGCTGAGGTCCTTTGAAGACCTCGATGGACTGGGCGGCGTCAATGGACATAAGATCCAGGAGGGGATGGTTCCAGACCGACATGTACATGGGCACTCCGTCCACAAAGGTCTTGATCTCCGCCCCTGGTCGGCTGGAGCCCATACCCCGGATGAACACACCGCCGCCTTCGCCTCCGCCGAAGGAGCCGATAGGATTGTAGCGGGAGATGGATACCCCGGGAGTTTTGCGCAGGGCAGTGCCCAGATCCTGTGCATTGAGCCGTTCCATCTGGTCCTGACTGATCACAGTGGTCAAGGAACCAAAATCATCCACCACATTGCCTTCAATGATAGGCGAGGCCTGGACCAGGACCTCCTCCAGCTCCATTGTCTCATTGGTCTCGGCGCAAAGCGGTGCAGCCAAGGCAAAATGGAAAACACACAGGCATACCAACATGACGAACCGGCCACTACCCCTCATAACTCCTCCTTGGGCAATGACTATGAAGCCATACAAGAATACTATACATCCATCTATAACACTTTATGCTCCTGTTTTATAAATATGTGTTACGAAAAGCTGCTGGTCTGCGTAGCACGATTTTAAATGGTGTGCAACTCTTATACGTGCAAAAAATGAAAAGGCGTGCCTCCCTTCGAGTCTTTCAAGGAAGAAGACGGCTGCGAGAAATAAAAAAGCCGGACTGCGGGGTAATATTTTCGCAGTCCGGCGCAACCGGCAAGAAAGGGATGGTAACTAACCTAGGTGCCTGCAAGGCCGCAGGCACAATGATCAATAAAAAGGATCAGGTGTGTGGATGTTCGTGGTCGTCTCCCTGGGAATGAGCATGTTCAGGATCCTGGGCATGAAATTCGTGGGTATGCTCATGCTCATGGACATGCTCTTGTCCGTGCCCATGACCATGGGCATGGGCATGGTCGTGGACATGTGCATGGACATGGCTGTGTTCATGGATATGCTTGGTTCCATCGGCATGTTCGTGCTCATGCACATGGCTGTGCACATGCTCGTGTTCATGCTCATGGGTTTGCCCTTGGGCGTGCTCGTGGGTGTGCAGGTGAACGTCGACTTCGCCCTGGGTCATGCATCCGCAGTTTGTACACATTATGGCCTCCATCTTTTGTCATTTGCGAGTTTTGGGCTGCTTCACATAGTATCTCCTACAGAATTATAATCCCGGGACACATTGTCAATACGGCACAAAAATAGAGTTCATGCCACTATGTTCATCAGATATTCCGCGAGCAATACTGAACCATAACTCTGGTCCCTCTGATGTTTTGCTTCGGACTTTGTTCGGCTGCTGGATGCAATGGCTTCAACATTATTTGTTGCCTTCTCGGCTTCTGTAGTGCTCTCCTTTATGCGAGTTCGGCCCAGACAGTGACCACAATAAAAATGTGCCTTCCGCCCCTGAGAGGTTGAAAAATACGGTCAGCCAAGGCATGACTCCTCGTGGTCCACAAATCTCATGACTCTCGGGGGCTCTGCCAACCATGACCCGCCGCAACACACAGCACAAACTTATGGCTCTTAATCGGTCAGCTCTTTTCAGCTCCACATCCTGGCCTCAGATCAAGGGAATTCTGTTTATCGCCATGGCCGCCGTGCTCTGGGGGCTTCTGGGGCCGATCTCCAGACTGGCCCTGTCCGAAGGGATCGCCCCCCTGGAGATCGCCTTTTGGCGCGGCGTCCTGGCCTGGGTCCTGTTTGGAGGCCAGGCAGTCTGGGCCGGACAGATCTCTGTGAACACCCGGGACATTCCTGCCCTGCTCCTTTTCGCCCTGACCGGAGTGGCCATGTTCTATGGTTCCTTCCAGCTCTCGGTACAAAGCGGAGGGGCAGCCCTGGCCGCAGTCCTTCTGTACACCGCTCCGGCCTGGGTAGCGGTGATGGCCAGAATCTTTTTCATGGAACCCCTGACCTATGTAAAGCTTTCGGCTGTGGCTCTGACCATTGCCGGGGTGGCCTGCATATCCCTTGGATCGCAAGGCATTGAAGGCACAGTCAGCATCCCGGCCGTCCTGTTCGGGTTAACTGCAGGTTTCTGTTATTCCATGTACTATGTTCTGGGCAAACCGTTCTCCAAGGGCTATACCGCTCCCAACCTGTTTTTGTATATTTTGCCTATAGGTTCTCTGCTTTTGGCCCCCTTTGTCCCCTTTTCCCCTAAAACTCCTGTCGCTTGGACCGCCCTTGCAGCCATTGCCTTTGTCTGTACCTACTGCGCCTACCACTGCTATTATGCCGGATTAAAGCGCCTGCAGGCATCCCGGGCCTCCATTGTAGCCACCTTGGAGCCGGTGGCTGCGGCTGTGGTAGCCTACGTGTGGTGGGGGGAGACCTTTTCCCTTCTGGGGTGGCTGGGGGCTTTGACCATCCTGGCCGGCGTGGTGCTTACCATTCAGGAAAAAGCTTGAGCTTCTCTTCGTATGTTGTATGTTTAGATTCAACCCCGGTCCTTGTCTTGACCGTCCTGGACCGCCAGCCACGCGCTGAAACGTGACTGGCTTCCTTGACGGAGGAGGGGGTTCCACGTTTCATATATGATAAATCCGGCAAGCCTACCACCTCGTAAAAGTGTGGCCTCAATTTTTGGCATCTGGATTTGATCTCCATCAAATACAAATCATATTATGCCAGGCAGTCTATTCTTCCCAAAACCGCCCACAATGAGATACAAGTAAGACACTTTGCATACAACACTGAACTGCCCAGGAGTCGACAATGGCGGCACACAATCAAAATATCCACAAACAACCCCTTCTCCTGGGAAAGGAGAACAAAGGGATCAAACAGGACCTGCACAAACATTCTCACACCAACTTTATGCGCTGTTTTCAGTGCAGGTCCTGCTCCAGCGGATGCCCATTCATCCAGGTTATGGATCTGGGCCCGAACAAAGTTATCCGTCTGTTGCAGCTCGGACAGTTCCAGCCGGCCTTGGAAAGTACCACCATTTGGATCTGTGTGGGCTGCGACACCTGTGCAGCCAATTGCCCCATGGCCATAGACATCCCCGCTGTTATGGACATCTTGCGTCAATATGTATTGACCTCCGGCATGTCCGTTCCCATGCCGGAAATATACGATCTGCACAGCCAGATCCTGGATTCCATTTTGCGCTACGGCCGGACCCACAAGCTGGAGATCATGCTCAGGTACAAGGTCAAGAAAAGGGCTTGGCTGGAGGACATGGATGTGGGCCTGAAGATGCTCTCCAAACGAAAGCTTCACTTATGGCCCTCAAAGATCAAAGCCCTGTCCGAGATCCAGGAGATATTTCGCACCGCCCGCCCTGTTTCCTGGCCCACGGAGAGTGATCATGAACGATAAGACTACTCCACTTGCATTCTTTCCAGGGTGCTCCCTGGCTACCTCGGCCCAGGAGAACTACGACTCGCTGCGTTCATTCTGTCGGGAAATCGGCTATCAGCTCCATGAAATTCCGGATTGGAACTGCTGCGGGACATCCTCGGCCCACGCCGTCAACTCCGAACTGGGCTTTGAGCTGGCCTGCCGGAATCTGGCCTTGATGCACAGCTACAAGCAGGTGCTCATTGCCTGCCCCAGCTGCTTCAAACGCCTCAAGCACGTTTTTCATCTCCTGGACCAAGACGATGCGGCCCGAAAGCAATTTGAAAAAAAGTGGAAGACAGACTTCAATCCCGGCCTGGATCTGATCCCCTTTCTCCGCTTTTTGGCTGAGCAGGATGTCCAATCCCATTTGGCTCAGGCGAAGAACAGACTCCAAGGCCTGCGGTTTGTGCCTTATTACGGATGCATGCTGGCCTATCCGCCGAGCATGAACCAAGAGCCCTCCATGTACGGGATGATGGAAAAGATCATGCAAGACTTTGGGGCCGAACCTTTGATCTGGTCCCATGCCATGAAATGCTGCGGCACCTTTCTCTCCGTAGCCAGGCCGGACCTGATCACCCCTCTGGTGAACAAGATCTTTGCCGGGGCCTCTCATGTGGGGGCAGAGTGCATTGTCACCGCCTGCTCCATGTGTCATCTCAACCTGGAGGTGCGGTGTACAGTCAAACAGGCAATGCCTGTTTTCCACTTCTCCGAGCTCCTGGCTTTGGCTATTGGAGCCGGTCCGAAAAAGGATTGGTTCACCCGCCATCTGAACGATCCCAGGCCGCTTTTGCGGTCCAAGGGCCTGATACAATAGTTCACAGTCAATGCACCTTTTTGCTGGGTGCAATCATTCCAGGCGGTATTTCTCCTGCAAATGTTCGGAAAGGGCCCGAATGACGGCAAAGGCCTTTTCCACGGTCTTGGTTTTGTCCGGATTGACCAGACAGCAGGTAGCCGGTGAGAGAAGGCTCCTGGACAGGAGAAAATCCCGGTCGATTCCCTTGGCCTCCAGCTTGGCCCACAGATTTTCCAGCTGCGCGGTCAAGGAATCCAGGTTCTCCTGGTCAAAGGGCTCAAAATTGGTGGGCACCATGCCCCAGACAATCACCCCGCCTCGGTCCAGAAAGCGCTTGATCCCTGATGTGTAGCCCACAAAGCGCTCTCCGTTGCTGTAGGTATCCAGGGACAAAATGTCCAGATCCAGGTTCAAGAGAAAGTCCCAGTCCGGGTTGCCGCACAGGTGGATCCCCCTTGGCCGGTTGATCAGGGAGAAGAAGTACTCCATGTCCTGTCTGGCCTGCACATCGTTGTATCCGGACAGGGCGCTGAAGATGAACTGCAGGCCGGGTTCATCCACAAACATGAAGGCGTTTTCATTCTTGGCCCTGAGCTTGTCCAATTGGACATTGATCCGCTTGGCCATGAACTCCAGAAGAAACGGCCGCACTGTATCGTCGAACAGGATGGGCCGGTCGTTCTCGTCTGCGATATTGAAGCCAAAGCTGATCGGACCTTCCAGCTGGCCCCGGATAGCCGGATAACCACGTAAATCCAGATCCAGAAAATGGTGATAGACCGCGGAGTAGTCCGCAGTGATGTCGAAATACTCCGGATCCTCGAAGTTGGCCATGGCCTCGCCCAGTTCAGCTGTGAATTTTTGCATGGAAAAGGTCAGCTTCTTGTTTTCCACATCCAGGATGATGCCTGGGAAGTGCTCCGAGGCCTGGACATACATGTCTTCATAATAATTGAGTAATGGAAGCTGGGGCCAATAGGGGATGTCCAGAGACAGGGCCAGATCCTGGGCCTTGACTGCATCGGTATGGGGCATAACAGCCATGGCAGTGGTCAACAGATTTCCGGGTACTGGCATAGCAAACTCCTTTTTTTGCGCTTTTCGGCGCAAAAAACATTTCAGATTTGCCCCAGGCAAAGATGAAATCATATCCAAAATTCAGGATAATATCTGCTCTTGGGGATGTTGTTCACTACCAGGGCCACGATGAGCATGATCACTGCTCCACTTCCAGCCGGGATCAGGGCGTAGAGATAACCCAGGGCGTGGATCTGGTCGCTGCCGATCACTGCGATCAGGGCACTGGCCCCTCCCGGCGGATGCAGGGTCTTGGTCAGATGCATAACGGCAATGGCCGTAGCCACAGCAACGGCCGAGGCCAGCCACATCTGATCCCCCAGAAGCTGAAAACAGGCCACTCCGATTACAGCGGAGATGACGTGCCCGCCGATGAGGTTTCTGGGCTGTGCCAAGGGGCTCTTGATCGCACCATAAATGAGCACGGCCGAGGCTCCAAAGGAGCCGATGATCATGACCATATCCGAATCGGATAAAAGATTGAAATGCACAATACCCACAGCGGCAATGCCCAGAAAAGAGCCGATCCAGGACCAGATGACCTCCGACATCCTCACCCGGGGCGGACTGGTGGTTGTGCCCCGCATTTTCTGCCAATACCTCATATGTTGCTCCGTTGTTGTTGTATTGCGGTTGCGGTACGCATTATTTCTTTCCCGGCACCAAGGCCAAAGCGCCGAGCAGGTCGTCACGGGAGACGATGCCCACCAAGTGATCATTTTCAACCACCGGGACCCGATTGATATTCTTCTCCCGCATCAGCTCAAACATTTCATGCACTGCTGTATCCAAAGAAACGGTTAATGGTGGAGAGGACATAATATCCGCCGCCACCTGGCCCTTTATTTTCAAGGCCGGACACCCTTTGTTGCCCATACATGCGGCTATCAAACCCATAAACGACTGATCAATGCCTGCCATTCGGCCTATAAAGTCCTTTTCGGAGATGACGCCTACAACGGTTTCATCTTGTTTTTTTACCACCGGAACCCCGGCTACCTGAGCCTGGGCCAGAAGACTGGCCACCTCCAGGACCGGCTGGTCGGCATGTACAAAATGGACAGGGCTGGTCATAATCTCCCGGGCCGAAATGGACAGAATCCGCTTATGGGCCTGGGAATAAGCCGCTTTATACACTTCCTTGAAATCTACGGGAGTGATGTCCAAGTACCCGGAGATTTGCTTCATGGCAGCTAAGACATCCTGGTCAGTCAAGTTCTCTGGATCCAGGCCCAATGAGACATACTCGGTTGCTCCTTTGTCTCCGGGATGTATTGGGGACATACATACTCCTTTGTTTTTCAGCTTTGCCTTTGGCAAATCTGAATTTTTAGCTCCAAGGCGGGCAATGTGTGTTGCCTATCTCTACCTTCAATTGGCGACAATGTGTTTGATATAGATCAAATGCCTTTTGACAAAAATGCGGTACGTGAGTGTCATTAAAAGAAGGCAGCATATGGCTGCTCTGATCTTGCCCCAAAACAAAGAGAAAAAATATGTCCTGGTTCAAGCGCTTGATCCTCCTTTTTTTCCTGGCCGCTTTGGTCCTGGCCGGGATCAAGCTGGTCCAGCTGCGCAAGCAGCAGCTGCGTGCGGTCACCTCCCCCCAGAGGCCGGTCATGATGGTACATACAAAACGGGTGATCGATGACAGCCTGGAAATCACCCAGACCTATCGAGGAGTTGTCCGTCCGGAACGGACAGTGGCCCTCACCCCTCGCATTCAGGGTCAAATCGAACATATGCAAGGCGAGGCCGGAGACGAGATCCAGGCTGGACAGGTCCTGGTCCGCCTTGACGATCAGGAGATCCAGCAGGAGATAGCCGCCCTGGGGGCGGAAAAGGAGGGCATTGAAAGCCGGATCTGGATTCTGGAAAAAAACTATACCCGACAGGAACAGCTGGTCAACCAAGGCAATATCTCCCAAGAGGTCTTCGATCAAACGACTTCAGATCTCCGGCAGGCCCGGGCGGATCTGAAAAATATTGGCCACCAGCTGGCTCAGGCCCGAGCCAGACAGAGCTACACTCGCTTGCACGCAGACATAGACGGCCGGGTCCAAAAACGGATGCAGGAACCCGGGGACATGGCGCAGCCCGGAAAGCAGGTTATGCTCTTGGAGGACGCCTCGACCGGGTATAACGTCCATGTCCGGATCCCGGCTGCAGTCCAAAACGAAGTGCAGTCAGGCCAAAAAGTCGTTTTCGGTTATAAGGGCCAAAAGCAGAAAGCGGCCATTACCCGGATTCATCCGGCCACACCCCGGGACTCGGCCCTGGTTGAGATCGAGGCCTTTGTCCAGGAGCCTCCCTTCGGCCTGGCCAGCGGAGCCAGTCTGCAAACCGAGCTGGTCATTGCCCGGGTCTCAGAAATGATCGTTCCCTCCCGGGCCGTGTTCAGCCAAGAGCAGGAAAGCTTTGTCTTTGTTGTGGATGAAGACCATCGCATACAGCCACGCCCAGTCCAGGTCATGGCCAGGACAGCGGACAAAGCGGCAGTGCAGGGAGACCTGAGCCCAGGTGAACAGGTGGCGGTCGGTCCTCTGTCCCAGCTCATGCGCTTGAGCCCGGATATGAAAGTCGATGTGGCCGGGGAGCCCTCTCCATGAGCCTGGTGGACAAGACCTTTGATCATCCCCATCTGGTCCTGGCGGT
>JBNJII010000071.1:0-15059 GCA_051749205.1 Thermodesulfobacteriota bacterium
AAGGGGCCATCAGAATTTCGGGTCAGGATATTTCAGGATATCCACCTGAATCAAGAAAGCTGGGTCTTGTCTACCAGGACCATGCTTTGTTTCCCCATTTAACGGTGAAGGAAAATCTGGTCTACGGAGTTAAGTATCATAATATCTCCAAGGACATTCAGGAGCGCCGTTTTGGGCTGCTCGTCGACCGGCTCAAGCTTGGGGACCTTCTGCACCGCAGTCCGACTACCTTAAGCGGAGGAGAGAAGCAGCGCACCGCCCTGGCCAGGGCTCTGATGCTCAATCCCAGGGCTCTTCTCCTGGACGAACCCCTGTCCGCCCTGGATCAAATGTTCCGGGACGACGCCAGACGTCTGCTGAAAACACTGCATCAAGAGCTGGCCATCCCTTTTATCCTGGTCTCGCACAGCTTTTCCGAAGTCCTTTTCCTGGCCAACAAGGGAGCAATCATCAAACAGGGCAGGTTACAGCAATGCGGAAGTATAGGAGATCTTTTTGAACGCCCGCTGTCGACATTCGTGGCCTCATTTGTGGGCATGAGCAATGTCTTTTCCTGCCGTGTTTCCAAAGACCTGGCCCAGGTCAATGGGCTTGGATTATACACCAGGTCCGGGGCTGAACCAGGGCATACCCATCTGGCTGTGAGGCCCGAAGAGATACGAGTGGCCGATTTGGAGGCAACCTCTCATGAGAACACGCTGTGTGGGCAGATCACCCAGCTTGACTGCCAGGGATTCTATTACCGGGTGGAGATCCTGGTTCAGAGCACGGCTTTCCTGGCCTACTGGACGAGGCATGTGGTGGAAGAAAAGAGAATTCAGACTGGGCAGGACGTGCGAATCACCTTTCCAGCCTCGGTGGTGCATACATTTGCCGAGCCACAGCCAGACTGATCTTTGGCCGTCTCTTCTTCACAGGAGCGAGAAGGTGGCTTATGAGGACGAGTTATTCTGCATTATTTTTGCGTATCGCCTTCCAGGGCATCCTTGATGACAGTGGCAAAAACTTCGTCACATTCGGAGATGACAAGGGTATTCACTCTCCTGAAGCGCTTCATAAGGTCCTCGGCTTCCGGAGTCAGGCGTGAGCCGGTGCTCTCCTTGATGAGCAAGGGTATGCCCAGGCGGCGTTCTGTGGCTGTAATTCTGGCCCACAAAGCCTTATAGCTCATGTTGAGCTCCCTGGCAGCCGCCATAAGTGATCCCAGGCGCTGTACCGCATCCAGAATACGATACCGTCCGGAACCGAACACAACCTGTCCGTTGGCGTCTTCAATCCAGACCTTTGATCGTACTGAAAATGATCTTGAAGTATTTTCTTGCGTATGCATATGTCATCCTTGACACAGATATGTAAATAAAGTATTTCTTGGCAGCCAATTTGATGAGATTTTCCAGCGGGCTTTGGTTTGCTGCGGCTGTATTTTGTGTCTGCTCATGTCAACAATCACATGTCTCAGTCGCAAAAGCATATGTTCTTCCACCCTCGTATGAAACAAGATTTTACCTCTAAGATGGCTCTGGCTTTTCCGGGTAGGGCTGGCCCTCTCCGAGGCCCAGCCTCTTTGATCAACGCACTCCCGGCCCTCGGAGAGGCCCGGGCTACTGGGCCCAGACCTCTTCAACTGTTTCTTTATTGATCAAACTGGGCGTCTGCAGCCAGAGGCGACGCTGAACATTAAGCACTGAGAGATCTGGGAGCAAGACCAGGGTGCACATGCTTATTGTGCCCATGGATTCCAGGTTGTCAAGCAAAGGCCTGGGACAGTGCCCGGTGCTAAATTTCTCAAATATTCAAAGGTGTTGAGTCTGGTGTTTGGCTTTAAGTAATGAAAAGGAGGAAGAAATGCGAAGTGAACGGGTATTGCTCTGTTTTGTGTTCATGGTCATTCTCATCGCTCCAAGCCGGGCTTTCAGCCAGTCCGAGGCAGATCCGGGGTTCACCTTGGGTGAGGTGGTGGTCAGCGGAAAGCGGCCAGGGGTAGAAGACATTGGCATAACTACGGAAATGTCGAGCCGGGAGATCCAGGCCACCGGGAGCAAAACCCTGGCCGAGGCCCTGCGCTTTGCCCCCGGCATTACGGTGACTCGCGGGGCCAAAAATGAGCCGGAGATTTCAATCCACGGATTCGGTACGGAAAAATCCCTCTTCCTGATCGACGGCATACCTTATTACGAGACATATTACGGCAAACTCAACCTGGATCAGATCCCTTCCGAAATCATATCCAGGATCGAGATCAGCAAGAACGCACCATCCGTCCTTTACGGGGCCAACACCCAGATTGCAGTGGTCAATGTGGTAACCAAGCAAGGTACACCAGAACCCAGCTTTAACTTCACTCAGGAAGTTGGAGAGAATGACACCTATCGGACAGTGCTTTCGCACGGAAATCAGCTCGGCAATGTCAACTACTGGTTGAGTTACAGCAGAAGGGCAACCGACGGCTGGCGCATGTCTGATGATTACGATCCGGTGGTGGCTCAGCCGGCTCGTCCGTTTATGGGTGATCCTATGGTAACTGAAGACGGCGGCTTTAGAAATAATGCTGATCTGGAGCAGGATTCCTTCTGGGGCCGGGTTGGGATAAACCCCAGTGAGGACAGCGAATACTTTGTGAGTGCCTATATGGTCCAGGCAGAAAGAGGAATGCCTTTTAATACTGATGAATTCCGGATTTTTACTACCAGGGGGGATGATGCCGGCTTCTCCAACCTAGCCCGGTTTCGGAACTACGACGATTGGGGGATTGACTTCAGCGGCAAGCAGAAGGTTCTCTCCTGGCTGACCCTGCGGGGCAAGCTCTTTTACCACGACCATACCGACGACTATGTGTCCTATGCCGATGTAGATCTGGATGAAGAGATCGCCAGAAGTACATATGAGGATAGCTATTACGGGGGCTCTGCCTTTGCAGACATCGAGCTCTTGGACTGGCATACCGGACATTTTGCGGTCCACTACAAAAAAGATATCCATGAAGACCGGGCCGGAGCACATCTTCCCTTTAACAAGTTCGAGTCCTATACTGGATCAGCGGCCACAGAACACGAGTTTTTTGCTGACTGGGGTCTGACCGCTGTGGTCGGGGCAAGCTATGACTGGTTTGAGGTCACTGAGGCCGAAGAAACCTTGTTTGACGACGATGATCTGCTCGCCGGGCAGAGAGACCTGGATGAGGCCGATCCAGAGGGCGAGTTCAATCCCATGGCCGGTCTGAGCTGGGAATTGCCTGACACAACCAGGCTTTATGGCTCAGTGGCCAAGAAGACCCGATTTCCGACCCTGGGGCAGCTGTATTCCGGGAGGTCAGGCAATCCCGATTTAGAATCAGAACAAAGCATCAACTACACCCTGGGGGTACAGCGGTCCTTTGCCGAGCTTTTCCATGTGCGTGTTGAAGGCTTCCACCATGACATTTCAGATTGGATTTCCAGGGACTATTATGAAGACGAGTTTACTGGAGAGCGGGTATACTCCAATGTGGAAGATGTTGAGATGTATGGAATTGAGCTGGGCCTTGAACTGACCCCCGTGCAGAACATGAGCGTGAAGCTGGACTATACTTACAATGATGCACAAAATAATAGCGCAAAAGCGGTGACCGACAAGGTAGCCGGAGTGCCGGAGAACAAATTTGTCCTGTCATTGGCAACCCTTATTCCGACCATTGATGTACAGCTGGACCTGCAGGGCATTTATGTGGATGAGATTTATGAAGATTTACCAACAACGGATAGTCCTGATGTGGAAGTGACCAGTGCCAACAGTCATTTTACGATGAACGGGCGCATATCAAAAGAGATCGGGGAACATTTTGCCGCCTACATCGAGTGCGAAAACCTCTTTGACAAGGACTACGCCTCAGAGATTGGTTTCCCCAGTCCGGGCCGCAACGCCATCATCGGGGTCAAGGCCAGCTTCTAGAAATTACGGCCCTGATCAGGGCCGCAATTTTCCGGCAACATGTCCATTATGCTAAGTAACACCAGCCCATATGCCCTATGAAAAGAATATCCTGCTTTTGTCTTTGCTGCTTTGTCCTTCTGGCTGCGGCTCAGCTGCAGGCCGGGATCGTGATCACTGATGACGCCGATCGGGAGGTTGAGATTCCGGACCAGGTCAACCGTCTGGTGACCGCGTTCAAGCCGGCCACCCTCCTGGTGCTCAGCCTGGGCGGAGCAGATGCCCTGGTGGGGGTGGACAGCTCCTCACGTCATGATCCCCTGAATCTGGCTGTAGCCCCGGATCTGAAAAAAGCGGTTGGCGTGGGCTCCAAGTCTCAGGACATCAGCCTGGAAACCGTCATCAGCCTCAAGCCCGACCTGGTCATTCTCTACTCCCAGAAGACCGGTATTCAGCTCGCAGTCAGATTGCAGGACTCCGGATGCCCGGCTGTGGTCATTGCTCCGGAAACCTTTGATTCCATCGAAAAGAATCTGATGCTCCTGGGCAAGGCCCTTGATCGTCAAGAACAGGCCGCCAGAGTGGTGCAGGCCATGCACAATGTGCAGGAAACAGTCCACAGCCGGGTCCAGGACCTGGAGAATGAAGAGCGTAAAATCGTATACTACGCCGGTCCGTCCGGCTTTCTGTCCACTGCTCCGTCCGGCATGCTTCAGGACGTCATGATCGACCGGGCCGGAGGCCGCAATGCAGCCTCCGGCCTGCACGGATACTTCAAACAGGTGTCCCCGGAGCAGCTCATGGACTGGGCCCCGGACAGCATCATCCTCTCCCGCATGATCCGGCCCCAGGCCAAGACCCTTCTGAAGCGAAAACAGTTTTCCCTGCTTCCGGCTGTAAAAAACAACAACATCCATGTATTCCCCTCTCCCCTGGCTCCCTGGGATTTTCCTTCTCCGCTGTCTGCCCTTGGAGTCCTCTGGCTGGGGACCAGGCTTTACCCCGAACGCTTTGCGGACATCTCTCTGATGCAGGAGGTGAATGCCTTTCATCGCACCTTGTTCGGACAAAGCTTTACTGAAATGAACGGATTTCTGGACGACGACCTGCCGGGCGAGCACCCTGTGGGCCATACCCATCTTTCAGACCAAGACAGGGGAGATTTAAGTCCATGACCCCTCAGGGTCAGAGGGTGTTTTTGGGAACAGGTCTGGTCGTGCTCTTTTGCTTTTCCCTGTTTAGCGGCCGGATGGAGATTGCTCCGGCCGATGCCCTGGCCTGGATCGGGCAGTGGCTCCAGGATGGGGGACCAGAACCGGATTCCAAGGCCCTGGTCTTTTTCGATGTCCGTCTGCCCCGGAGCCTGACCGCAGTGCTGACCGGTACCGGCCTGGCCGTAGCCGGTGCGGTCTATCAGGGCCTTTTCCGCAATCCTTTGGTTTCCCCTGATATTTTGGGAGTTTCTGCCGGCTGCGCCTTTGGGGCAGCCCTGGGCCTGGTTCTGCCTGGAGCCCAGTTTGGCATCATCCGCTTCCTGGCCTTTGGGTGCGGGTTGAGCGCAGTGGGCATGGCCGCCGGTATAGCCCGGGCCGTGGCTGTGCGGCCGGTTCTGGTTCTCATTCTGGCTGGTCTGGTAGTCACCTCACTGTTCAACGCCCTGCTCATGCTCCTGAAATACACAGCCGATCCTTACAGCCAGCTTCCGGCTATCGTCTTCTGGGTTATGGGCAGTCTGCATCGTTCGGCCTGGACAGACGTGCAGCTTATTGCCCCTGTGGTTCTGATCGGCCTGGGCGTCATTCATATGCTCCGGTTCAAGCTCAACGTCCTCTCCCTGGGCGATGTGCAGGCCACATCCCTGGGGCTCAATCCCAGGATATACAGGGTGTTTTTCATCTGCATCAGTTCCCTGATGGTCGCGGTTACTGTCTCCGCCTGCGGCCAGATCGGATGGATCGGCCTGGTCATTCCGCACATGGCCCGGACCTGGGTAGGCCCTGATCACCGGATCATGCTCCCGGTCACCGCTCTTATGGGCGGCATCTTTCTGCTTGGGGCCGACCTGGCCGCCCGCAGCCTGACCTCGGCCGAGCTGCCGGTCAGTATTTTGACCGCCCTGATCGGCGGTCCGATTTTCGCTTTTCTCCTATACCGGAACCGGGCCAAGGGGTGGATGTGAGCCTTACTTGTCAAAATATTTCGTATGCCTACAACGGATCACAGGTCCTGCACGGGGTATCCCTGGAAGTGCCCGCAGGGGCATTCTGTGCCTTGCTGGGCCGCAATGGTTCTGGAAAGACGACTTTGCTCCACTGCCTGTGCGGAATCCTGCATCCCCCCACCGGGCATATCGTGGTCAACGGCCAGCCTGTTCCGGCAAACAGCGGGCCGCACCGGGCCAGATGCATGAGCCTGGTCCCCCAGGAAACAGGACAGGTCTTTCCCTTTACTGTCTTTGACCTGGTTCTCATGGGCCGCAATCCGTATCTCAGCGCCTGCGCCCAGCCCAGCCGGGAAGACGAAATACTGGCCTGGAAGGCCCTTAAGCTCTTAAACGCACAGCACCTGGCCCCTAAAAAAGTGAATCAGATCTCCGGAGGTGAACGGCAGCTGGCTGTTGTGGCCCGGGCTTTGGCCCAGCAGACGCCGGTCATGCTTTTGGACGAACCGAGCAATCATTTGGATTTTCACAACCAATACCGTCTTCTGTATCAGATCCGGAAATTGTGCCGGGAACAAAAGCTGGCAGTACTGGCCTCCATGCACGATCCCAATGCAGTGGCTGTGGTGGCTGATCAGGTCGTTTTGCTGGAAGGGGGGGAAGTGATAGCCCAAGGGGAAAAAGAAGATATGCTGACCCAAAAGCGGCTGAGCAGGCTCTACGGTATGCCCATTACAGAATCGCGCCTGAGTTCAGGGCTGAAGCATTTCATGCCCAGCCTGGAGCCAGAGCAGTGATTTTTTTGACCGGCGAGAAGCATGCAGGCAAGACCGGCATGCTCCTGGAACTGGTGCAGGAAGCGCAGGCCAGAGGGCTGCATACAGCCGGCATCGCCAGCCCGGGACTGTGGGACGCACAGGGGCGCCGGGCGGGATTTGATCTGCTGGAGCTGGATACAGGCCATAGATATCCCCTTTCCAGACGAATCCATGGGCTTTGGCCCATACCCTATATGTTTGACGCTGAAAGTGTCTCCAGAGGTCGGAAGGCCCTGTCTGTTGCCAGGTGCAAAGACGCAGACCTGGTTATTGTGGATGAAGTCGGGCCTCTTGAGCTTAGCGGCGGGGGATGGGCCGGTTCTCTGCCCGCTCTTTTGTCTCTGCAAGGGCCTGTCCACGTATGGGTGGTCCGGTGTTCCCTGCTTCAGGCCGTGCAGGACCGGTTCCAGGTCAGGGCAGAGGCAGTTGACATTGAAAACCCGCGTTGCCTGGTCAGCTTTGTCTCCGGCAAATCTGACATATTTTTGCCCCCAAGCGGGCAATAAAAAAAGAAATGTTCCGGATTGATCAAGGATGAAACGTGGGGTTTCGGCCAGAGGCATGAGAGTTACCCCCTCTTCGTTCCCAGGGTCAGTTTGTTCCCGGGTGGAAGGCACCATAAGTTCCTTTCCTTCGGATACAGATCAAATACTCTCAAATCGGCACCAACCTTATGAATGACTTTTTTGTGCAATATGTACCGGTACTGGCCTTTTTTGCCCATGTGGCTGCGTTTGTGTCCTATGTGCTTGAGCACCGGCAGGCGGGCCGCAGATGGACCTGGATCGGCTTTTTCCTCCTCATCGGGATGGCCTTTGTCAATTGGAACGCGGTTCACCGATTTCCAGTCTACAGCCTCTATGAGACCTTTGTGCATGCGGCTCTCGTCCTGGCTCTCTGTCTGATTGTATCCGGCAAGATACAGAGTCCAAAAGCGATCCTGCAGTGGGGGAACCTGCTTGTGGCTGTGCTGCTCGGGCTGGCCCTGCCAGTCCTGGGACAATTCAATCACGATTTTTATATGTACCAGATCGCCCCGGTTCAGCTTTTTTTTGTCCTGCGCATAACCGCCGGTGGTATATTGCTCTATTCTTTTCTCCTTTTTGCCTGTGCATGGCGGCAGAAGCTGGAGAATACAGGCAACAGCGGGGCGGAAATACTGCGAAGAGCAAAATCTGCCCTGGTTCTGGCTGCGACAGTGTATTTGGGCTCAGAATTTTCCGGCACTGTCTGGTGTCTGCTGGGCTGGGGTGATACCTGGCATTGGAGCAGCAACTTTTTTCAATCAACAGCCATATTCCTCCTCCTCATGCTTCCGCTGCATATTCCCCCGGCCTGGAAAAAGCCGGGCTGCAGAACAGCAACAGGAAGCCTGTGCACGCTGGTTGCCGCACTGGCCATCATGCTGCCCTAAAAATTTGGCGCATTGCTGCAGCAATGCCCCACATTTTTAAATGAATATTAAGATGCCGGTAGAACTGGGTATAAAGTTATTATGTACATATGGAAGCGATTGAGCTCACTGGATCTTTCCTGGTGGGTCCTCATTTTTCTGATTCTTTGGTTTACCCTGGGCAGTCTTGTCTCCTCTGAGGCCATGTTTCAGGAGGGGCTGTCCGGAATGAACGAATTGCTGGTCCGTAAGTGGCTGAGCAGCCAGGGTCTTGAGCATCCCTGGACCCTGTCCTGGTTTGTGGTTTTGGTCCTGTTGGCCCTCACTTTGGGTTGTAATCTGGCTGCCTGCCTGTGGAACCGGGTGCGCAGCAATAACTCAATCCGTGGACTCCGGTTCTGGGTCTTTATCGGGCTGCATATTGTTTTTGGAGCTGTCATGCTTCTGCATGCCCTGGAAACGGTGGTGGGTCAGAAATATCCTCAGCAGACTGTACGGGCTGGAGAAGAAGTGGCCCTGAGCGCAGGATGGACCCTGAACATTTTAGATGTTGTGTATGTCAACGATCCTGCGCTGCTCCGGCTCACGGGACAGGATGCACGACAGGCCATGACCAGAGAGAGCTTTGACCTAAAGGCCAATTGTGTGCATATAGCCCTCAGCCGCAAGGGTCAAACCAGAGAGAAGGGGAAGATACACATGCTCCGGCCCTTTGAACATGCGGGATACTATGTGGTCCTGCGCGGGTTTGTCGCTGGTCCGGATGGTGTCGGCGCCAAAGTCCGGGTGGTCAACAGCCCGGTGCATACTCCTTTTCTATCTGCCTATATCCTGCTTATTGGCAGCTTCATGGCCTGGCTCCTGCTGTCTTTACGCCCCAAGCCCTGAGGAAAGGGCATTTTGACAATGCATACAAAGAAGCGTATCAAGGCCTTGTTGTGTATACGGATAAAATAAACGTGCTACGGAGTCGCGATGCAGACTTTGTATTGGCTGAATCTGGGAAAGATTCTCGGCCTTGTGCTGGCAGGGGCCTGTATTTTTGGTGCCGGACCGGGCTTTGGGGCTGAGTTCAGCAATTCTGCGGAGCATCGCCTGGCCTATAAGGCCCAACAAAAGCTGGAGAAGCAGGAGTACGCGGAGTGCCTCCGGCTTGTTGAACCCTATCTGGAGCGGCATGAGCAGCCGGCTGCCACCTTGTTTGTTTTCTGTGCTCAGGCCCAAAGCGAGCTGGACCGGACGGAGGCAGCCCTGGATACTTATTCCCGGGGAGCCAAGCTCTATCCTGAAAACAGCCTTATCCTGCAAAACTATGCCGTGACCAGCTATCAGACTGGACGCCTGCAGCAAGCTGCCCGCCTGTTTGAGCGGGCCTCAGCCCAAGGCGAATCTGACGAATCTGAAGAGCTTATGTATCAGGCCGCTGCTGTCTGGTTTGAGTCCCAGGAGTATTCCAGAGCGGGACAGGTCATGCAGAGTCTGCTGGAGAAATCAAAAAATCCGAAAACCGAGTGGGTTGAGCTTTTGGTCTATTCCCTGGTTCAGGCCAAGAAATGGGACCAGGCCGAGGACCGGCTGCAGCAGGTCATCAGTCAGCATCCGGCCGATTGGAAGCTGTGGCAGTTACTGGCCCATGTTCGTTCCCAGCAGGACGATATGCTGGGGGCGGCATCCGCCCTGGAGCTGGCCTATGACTTAGAAGAGCCGGACAAAAAGAAATGGAGAGATTTGGCCTCCATGTATGCTGCGGCCGGGGTGCCTCTGATGGCGGTCAAGGCCATGGACAAGGGGCTTGGCCATGAACCGGATGCACAGCACTGCTGGCGCGTGGGACAGCTCTATGCCCAGGCCCTGCACATAGATGAGGCCGTGAAGTGGATGGATCGAGCCCTGGCCGGCAAGGACGATCCGGCCTGGCATCTGGACAAGGCCCGCCTGCTGTATACGCATGAACGGTTTGCCCAGTGCAGAGAGGCAGCCAGGCAGGCGGTGGAAGGCGGCTCTGAGCAGCAGGGTGAGGCCTGGATGCTGGCTGGATACGCAGCCTGGCAGGAGCAGGATTGGGACGGGGCCAGACAGGCCTTTGCCCGGGCCAAAAAATCCAAGCGGACAGCGTCCCGGGCCGCCTCCTGTCTGCAAACTGTGGAGCAAATTCTTAAGTCAGAAAGAAAGATCCGTTTGGCTGACGTGCAGACCAAACTGCCGCTGGCCGCAGAGAGCCGGTTTGATCGAGTAAGAAACTGAGTATGAACAGGGCTGGACCCGGCACTCACTTTTATTTCAAAAGTTGCCACCCCAATTTACGTCATACACTTGTATGAAACAAGGGATTAGGTTACTTTTCGGTTTTCTTGTAACATAGGAAAGAATAAGAGGATGGCCGGAGCCATAAGATGAAGACGTTCCCAGGGAGGACCTTGGGAACGAAGAAAAGGACCAGCCTCCTTCAAACCCGGTTTCATATTCGATCAATCCGGCATTTTTCATTTTGCCCGCTTGGGGGCAAAAAATAGTTCAGATTTGCCGGAGGCAAAGCTGAACTCAGGCAGGTATATTATGAAACATGGAAATAAGATTTTGTCTCTCTTAGGATGGATGGCCTTTTTGGGGGTGATGGGCCTTTTGGCCCCTCTGCATGCCCAGGAATCGGATGAGCCTATGCAGGAGGCATTGAAGGAGCAGCAGGCGGTGCAGGAAGAGGTTCAGGCCTGGAGCGAAGAGAAACGGGCTTTGGTTCAAAAGATCCTGTCCCTGCAGACAAAGAAGAAATGGCTGGAGCTGCAAAACGAGCAGCATGTTGCATATATTCAACAGAAAGAGAACTCAATCGACCGCCTTGAAGAGCAGGAAGAGGTGGCCCGGAGCCTGCGCATGGAGCTGGAGCCGTACCTGTCCGAAGTGGTGGATAAACTGGAGGCCAGAGTTGAGGCCGACCTCCCTTTTCTGCCCCAGGAGCGTGAGGATCGGCTGCATTTTATCGACCAGTCCCTGACCGAATACGGGGTCAGCCTGAGCGAGCGTCTGCGCCGGGTCCTGGAGGCTTTGACCGTGGAGGCCGGATACGGCACCTCGGTGGGGGTGAACGACCGGGAGCTGGATATTGACGGATCCCCTGTCCAGGCCCAGGTGGTCCGTCTTGGCCGAGTAGGGCTTTTGTATGTAACCCCGGACGGCGGCTTAGCCGGGATGTGGGATAAGAAGGCGAAGGAGTGGAGATCTCTGGACCAGGATATGGCCAAAGAAGTGCAAAAAACCGTGGATATTATCCAGGAGCGCCGGGTGGCCGAGCTTGTCACCATGCCCCTGGGGCCGGGTGAGGAATGATATGCCCTCCAAAATAAGGACAAGGAATTTTCTCATCATGTGGGTCCTTTTGTGCTGCCTGGCGTGCGGATCTGACCTGTGGGCTGAGCAGGCCGAATCTTCGCAGATACGGCAGATCATACAGGAGCAATCCGGCACTATAGCCCGGGAGACATCTGACACCCAGGCCCTGCTGATGGAGGACAGGGACACTTTGCAGGCCCGCCTGGACGAGCTCAAGGAGTCAGTATCCGGATTGGAGGCTTCCCTGGAAGACAAAAAGGATGCATTCAAGGCCTTGCAGGAAGATGAAAATGAATTGAAGCAGGAGCTGGAATCGGAACGGGAAGAGGTGGAAGAGGTCCAGGGCAGCTTGGTGGGCTCAGCCAAGAATTTGATGCAGCTTTTGGAGAAAAACCCTTTAGGACCACTCATGCCTGATCACAAAAAGGGCCTGGAAAAGGTGGCCGATCGCCAGGATCTGCCTGGAATGAATGAGATTCGCTCAGTGGTGGATTGCGGCCTGGCAGTCATGGATCAGACCGGGCAGATGCAGCGATTTTCCGGCTCCTATATGGATGCCGCAGGCCGGGAACAGAATGGAACACTGGCTCTTATTGGTGGCTTGACGGCCATGTATCACTCAAAACAGGGAACCGGCTATTTACAGCCCGGTCCTCAAGGCCGGGAGCTGATGGCTGTGGGCGGCGATCTGCCCTGGCTGACCAAAAGGAGTGTGCAGGCCTATATGGCCGGGGATAAGGAAGAGGTACCCCTGGATATCAGCAAGGGGTCTGTATTTGCTCAGATATCCAGGGAACAGACCTGGGGAGAATGGCTCAGGGCCGGGGGCTTTCTGGTCTGGCCCCTGTTCGGCATAGCCGGTCTGGCCCTGATCCTGGTTGCTGAACGGCTCATATTCATGCTTGGCATCCGGTCCAATTCTGATCGGATCATGAATCAGATAACGCACTTGGCAAAGAACAATGAGTGGCAGAAGTGCAGGGAATTGTGTGCCGCCCATCAGCGCGCACCCCTGTGCCGGGTGATAGACAAAGCCCTGGATTATGTGGGCGAGAGCCGGCAGGCCGTGGAGAATGCCCTGCAGGAGGGAGTCTTAAGCCAGCTGCCCCGTTTGGAACGTTTTCTGCCGACCTTGAATGTTTTGGCCGCCATTGCCCCATTACTGGGTTTGCTGGGTACAGTGACCGGGATGATCTCCACTTTTCAGGCCATTACCATCTTTGGAACCGGAGAGCCCAAGGTCATGGCCGGGGGCATCTCCGAGGCCCTGATTACCACTCAGATCGGGCTGGGTATAGCCGTGCCCATCATGTTTCTGCACCATCTGCTGGATCGGCGGGTGGACAAGATCATTGGCGATATCGAAGAAAAGGGGGCGGCCTTTTCCCTGCTGGTCCTGAACATGGACGAGCATGAAGGCGAAAGGAAAAAGACTTTTGCCCACGAAACACACGAAATGACACCAAATAAAAAATGAAAATATGAACTGTTGCACTGGTCACAATCAAACCTGTGAAAAACTGTACATCGCCTGACTCATATCCAATCCGTCAGAGACGGCACTATGCTGGAAAACCTGCTCATTCAAACCTGGACCTTTCTGGACAGCGGTGGAGGTGTGATGTGGCCACTGCTGGGAGTGTCCGTGTGGATGTGGTGGCTCATCCTGCTCAAGGTCCTGGACTTTACCCGCTGGAGACGGCAGGAACGGCCGGTGCAGGATCTTTTGGCCACTCAGGAACAGCAGCCGGGTGCACCATGGCAGCAGAATATCTTGTTTCTGGTGCAGCATATGCAAAGTGAGCGGGATAGTTTTGATGAACAGGAGCTGGTGGACCGCATCACCCGGCCTGAAGCTCGAAAAATCGACAAGCACATCGAAACCATAGTGATTCTGTCCAAGGCCGCCCCCCTGCTGGGACTTTTGGGCACGGTATGCGGAATGATTTCCACTTTTGAAGTCATTTCCGTATTCGGCACCGGGGAGGCCAAATCCCTGGCCGGAGGCATATCCGAGGCTCTGATCACCACGCAGACCGGCCTTTTGGTGGCCGTGCCAGGCCTGGTCCTTGGCAGCCTGCTGCAGAAAAGAGCGGAAGTGATCAAGGCCCGGATGCAGCGATTTTGCCTGACGCTTTTGCGGCATCTGGACTCCGGACAAATCCTCAGAGTATAAACATGCGCAGCATCCGTAGTACACGTCAGCGATCCCGGGGGAGTACCGAGCTCAATATCGCTCCTTTGATCGATATGGTCTTTATCCTCCTCATTTTCTTTCTGGTCACCACCAGCTTTGTCAAAGAGTCCGGAGTGGAGGTGCAGCGGCCGGTGGCCCAGTCGGCCGAGGATCAGAAGACCACGTTGATTATCGGTGTAACGCCGGAAAACCGGATATATATGGAAGGAAAACCTATAGATGTACGCTCGGTTCAAGCCCATGTGGAACGCTTTGCCCTGAAAAATCCCGGGGGCAACGTGGTTATTGCTGCAGACAAGGAGAGCAGGTCGGGTATCGTCATCCAGGTCCTGGATGCCTGCCGTCTGGCCGGCGTGCAGGATGTTGCGGTGGCCGCCAGTCGACCGGGGTGATTCTTCAGCTTTGCCGCAGGTCCGGCCAGTGGCGGGACTGAAATGGAAATATGTGTTCATGGAATATCAATGGCCGCAGAAAGCAGAGATTCAGGGATGGCCCCGCTGGCGCAGGCATGTCCTGGTCCTGGCCGTAGCCATTACCTTGAATATGCTCATTTTCCTGACCATCCCCTTTTTGTCTCAGCTTCGGGAGGCGGAGCCCGAGGAGCGGCCTTTTGCCGGAACTCCGACAATGGTCAGCATGCAACAGGCTGAGGCCCCGGAGACTGATTCCCAGGACAGGAAAAAAAAACAGGAGCCGGAAGAGCCGCAAGAACCTCCCCGTCAGGAATTTCAACCCCAAAAGATGGAGTTTTCTCCCCCTTCCCCGCCTGATCTCCCGGAGCTGGAACTTGATATGCCGGAGATGGATCTGGGCCAAATCGCGGTTTCCCAGCCCCGGGAGCCAGAACCGGTTGAGTCCGTCCCCCAGCCCAGTCCAGAGCCGCAGAAGCCAGAATCCAAGACACATGAACCTGCCGCGCAAAAGACCGCGTTTTCTTTGGGCCAAGTAGATTCTCATCCCCGGCTGACAGGTAAGGTCAATCCCACCTATCCCATTCAGGCCAAACGCCGGGGCATAGAAGGAAAGGTCATTCTCCGGTTTTTGGTTGACAAGAAGGGTCAGGTGAGCCAAGTCAGCGTGGAGCATGCCCAGCCGGAAGGAATGTTTGAAAAGAGCGCCATCAAGGCTGTACGCCAGTGGCAGTTTGAGCCAGCCAGAAAGGACGGCCGCCTTGTGGCTGTCTGGGTCGAGGTGCCCATCCGGTTTGAGCTGTCCAGGTAGATATGCTGGTGGAGTTCAGCTTTGCCTCCGGCAAAT
>JBNJII010000072.1:0-14860 GCA_051749205.1 Thermodesulfobacteriota bacterium
CTGATCCCGGTGTATTCGAAGGATCCGGGCCGGGCAATGACGGAGGGGGACATCCGTGTGTTTCATTCGTGATCAAATTGGCACTTCTTACAAATAACAGATAACAGATAACTGACAACCAATAACAGGCCGCTAGCGGCGGGTCTGACCTCTGTCTACAGCGGTGTATTCTCCACCAGGCTCCATACTCCGCAGGGGCAGGAGGCGGCACAGAAACCGCAGCCGATGCACTGTTCCGGATCGACCACCAACTCAAAGTCCCCGCCGGAAAACTCTTGCCTGGAAATGGCCGCCTGGGGACACAGGGCGATGCATATCCCACAGTCCCGGCAGGTGCCGCAGGATGCACACTCCCCGGCACACTCATCCATTCCGGAGAAACGCATCCGCCGGGGGTCGAAGTACTCCAGACTGACCCGGGTCCGGTCGATCATGGGTCGATCCACATCTTCCGGATCCTCGGCCTGTGTCCGGAAGCGGGCGTCGAGGGTCCGGGCCACTGTGCGTCCGGCCCCGACGGCGTCCGTTATCAGCCCGGGCTTGACCGCATCGCCGATGGCAAAAACTTTGGGATCAGCGGTCTGATAGGAGGCGTCCACGCGCACAAATCCCTGCTCAACATCCACGTTGTCCGGCAAAAATCCGGTTTCCGCCTGATCTCCCACGGAAACGACCACTGTATCCGCAGGCAGGAAGTCGCCATCGGTCAGTTCCACTCCGTCCGCCCGCACCTCCTTGGTGTACACCGGCCAGCGAAACTTTGCTCCCGCTGCCTCTGCCGCCCGACGTTCCTCCCCAAAGGATGCCGGTTCCTGAATATCTACGAGGGTGATATCTTCTGCTCCCAGCCTGGCTGCTTCCGTGGCTACGTCGCAGCCCACGTTGCCGGCCCCGATAATGACCACTCTTTTTCCGGGGCTGGCTGTATCGGCCTGGGCCCGGCGCAGAAAATCCAGGGCCGGGAGCACATGCTCCTTGCCAGGAAGGGGCAGAATCCTTGGCTCGTGGGCTCCGGTGGCTATAACCAGGGCATCGTATTCCTCCCGCAGACGGACCACCTCCTCCTTGCTCAAGGGTTGCTGCAAGTGGATGGAAGGCAAGACCTCCTGCATCCGTGCCAGCTCATGCCCCAAAACTTTTTGCGGGATACGCGATCCTGGAATGACCTGGCTGATTTTCCCACCCAGGGTTTCTCCCCGGTCAAAGATCACCGGATCATGACCCAGAAGACGCAGCTGCCAAGCTACAGAAAGTCCGGCCGGGCCTGCCCCGAGGATGGCTATCCTGCGGCCGGATACCGGAGGCATTTGCGGGGCCTTGGCCTGCAGGCTGGCCTGACCCAATTGGGAGACATCCACAGCCGGCATCTGTTGACCGGCTCTGGTACAGCTCTGCATACACAGATGAGGGCAGAGATAGCCGCAGACTGTGGCCGGGAAAGGCGTATAGGCCAAGGCCAGATCCACGGCCTCGTCTATCCGGCCCTCCCGCACCAGCCGCCAGCGCTCCTGAAGCGGTATGCCAGTTGGGCAGCTGGCCTCGCACGGAGCTGCATAGACCCGGTTCTCCCATACCGGGACGTAACGACGCAGCCCTCCAGTGGTAATCACCGGGACAGGTGAGCGGTCCTCACTGCTGATATCTCCGATCAGACCGCCCTGTCCCAGCTCCAGGTCCCAGACCAGGCTGCGGAAGGAATCCATGCCCGGCCGGGGCAGCCCCCTTTTTTCCTGCGGCGTTCTGGCCCGCAGGCACTGCCATTGCTCCCGGCGGCAAAGCTCCGGACACAAATCCTCCTGCTGAATGCGTTGTCCGAACTCCAGCAACCCGGCCTGCAGCCAGGCCCAGTCCTGATCAGAGACAGGCTCCAGCAGGGCATCGACCTGGCTGTACCCCTGGTGCGGCCCCCGGAAGAATATCTTGCCTCCGACCATCCCCACGCACGGCCGGTACCCCAAAATATTGTCCGGATTTTGGGGCTGATGTCCGCAGATCACGGCAATGCCTCCGGCCATGAACTCGGCAAAATAGTCGCCCACAGAGCCCAAGACCCAGAGCTGCGGTGGACCAAAGCGGGGATTGTGCTTGGTCATGGTCATGCACCTGGCCCCGGTATTGCCTGCGACCCAAATCCGGCCCTGAGCCATGGCATTGGCTGCACCGTTGCCCACGTGACCGTGGACCACGATGTCAGCCCCGGCATTGAGCCAGCCCACATCGTCTGAGGCATTGCCCATGACCTCAATAGAGGTGTTGGCAAAACCCATAGATCCCACCCGCTGCCCGGGAGGACCGATGATATTGATGTGTACCTGCTCCTGCCCGGCAGACCACAGCCTGCCTCCTATGCCGTGATGGCCCAGGGCCTCCACCTGCAAATGCCTGTGCCCGTGGGCTACGGCCTCTTGTATCTTTTCCTCCAGGACCCGGGATTCAACCCGCCGGCCCTGTTCTTTGCCCGGAATGCGCTGCCAGTGCTCGCTCATTTCCTGCTCCTCGTCATGCTCTCATCTCACACCACATACTTAATCTGCAGCCGCTGAGCTACACTCGGATCGTCAATGCCCAGGGCGTCGGACATGCCGATGGGCAGGGAGGTGGACCTCCCCAGAGGGGCCACAATCTTGCGCAGTTCAGTATCAAAAGACAAAAACACATCCACCACCCGCTCGGCCACCTTCTCCGGGTCCAGACGGCGGTACAATCTGGGATCCTGAGAGGTGATCCCTTTGGGACACAGCCCTATATTGCAGATGTTGCACCTGTCCGTTTCCGATCCCAGACATCCGGCGGCGGCCTGCATGATGTATTTGCCTATCTGCACTCCACTGGCCCCGAGCATGATCAGAGACGCGGCATTGGCGGCCAAATTGCCTCTCTTGCCCACCCCGCCTCCGGCAAACAGGGGAATCTCGTTCTGCTTGCCCAGCTTGACCAGATTTAAATAGCAATCGCGCAGGTTGCTGGCTATTGGATGTCCCATGTGATCCATGGACACATTGTAGGCCGCACCGGTTCCTCCGTCCTCGCCGTCAATAGCCAGGCCGGAGGCATAGTCGTTGCGGGTCAGGTTGTTGAGCACGGCCAAGGCGGTGGAGGTTGCAGAAATCTTGGGATACACCGGCACCCTAAACCCCCAGGCCATGGACATGGACTGGATCATTTTGGCCACCGCCTCTTCAATGGAGTACTTGGTCTGATGGGTGGGTGGACTGGGTAGGCTGACCCCCTGGGGCACCCCCCGGATGGCGGCGATCAGCTTGTTCACCTTGTACCACATAAGCAGGCCCCCGTCGCCGGGTTTGGCTCCCTGGCCATACTTGATCTCCACAGCGCAGGGGTCTTCCTTCATCTCCGGCAAGGCATGGATGATCTCGTCCCACCCGAAATAGCCGCTGGCAATCTGCAAAATCACGTATTTCAAAAACCTGGACCGCAGCAATCTGGGCGGACAACCCCCTTCTCCAGTAGCCATGCGCACCGGCATGCCCATCTCTTCATTGAGGTAGGCCACCCCCATCATCAGACCTTCCCACATATTTGGTGACAATGCCCCAAAAGACATAGAGCCGATTATCAAGGGATAAATCTCCCGCACCGGCGGGGTCCAGCCATTTTCCTGCCAGGCTGCAATCTGTTCCTCCGGGGAGAGGATCCTGCCCAGAAGGGTGCGCAGTTCAAACTCGTGCCGGCCGGCATCCAAGGCCGGGTCGGTAAGCATGGAAATACGCGTAAACTTGATCCGGTCCAAAACTCCTTCCGGCGCATTCCGCCGACCGCCGCGGCGTCTGGGCTGACCGCCGTGGTTGACATGATACTTCAGCTTGTCCGCCTCGTCGCTGCGATAGGGGAGAATAGCCTCATTGGGGCACACCTGGGCGCACATGGCGCAGCCGATGCAAGCATAGGCCGGATCACAGCGCTGCCGGATGCCGTGATACACACTGTGGGCTGTGCTGGGGGCTTGGCTAAGACTCAAGTCCGCATTGACCAGGCGCTTGCGGAACACCCCCAGCTCTATGGCCTGGACCGGACAGACAGCGGTGCACCGACCGCATAAGGTGCAGCGCTCTTTGCTCCAGTGCACTTGCCAGGGAAGGTCTTTGATGTTTAATGAACTCGGGACAATGGATCCATTTGCGAGCATACGCGAACCTCCTGGCGCTCACGGCTGATGATGGCTGTGTCCAGATGCATGGGTTGAAAGGTGCGATACTGGTCGGCATCCGGGATGACCGCATCCAGGCCGCAGATCTCTGAAGACAGGGCGTAGAATCCCGGCTTGCCCCCAACGACTCCTGGGCGCAGTTTCTTGCGGTCCTGGACCATGAACAAAGACTTGTCCGGCAGGCATCCGATGACGCAGTTGGGTCCGTCGACGATCAAACGACGGCAGACCTGTTTCAGCCGACGCAGAAAATCCGCATTGGGATGCTCGCGCAGGTCGTCCTCCTGCAAGGGAGTGATGATATGTTTGTAGGCTTGGGCTTCCAAACCCAAGCTATTCAGTACATAATGCATAATGTGGGTAAAGACCTCGGAGTCGGACTCATAG
Source organism: Thermodesulfobacteriota bacterium (assembly GCA_051749205.1). Lineage (GTDB taxonomy): Bacteria > Desulfobacterota > Desulfovibrionia > Desulfovibrionales > Desulfothermaceae > Desulfovermiculus. Next base: position 4,556 of record JBNJII010000072.1, read on the forward strand.
CCCATGTACCCGGCAAAACCGCGGGAGCTCAAAAACTCCTTGATAGGCACAAAAGCTGTGTTCTCTCCGTTGGTCATGCTGGCAACCCCCTGAATAAAAAATGGATGGCAGGCGTAAAGGTTGATGGCATAATTAGTGTTTTGCCTTCCCTGAGCCATGATGACCCGGGCTTGGAGCTCTTCGTTGTCCAGATGCATGTATTCGGCGACCTCATAAGGATCTCCGATCTCCTTGACCATGATCACATCCGGCCAGAAGCTGAACACAATCATGTCGTTTTTCTCCTCCCCCATTTGGCGCAAGGTGAGCCGGATGGACAGCAACTTGTATTCTATCTCAGGCTGGGAGAGATTTTCCCACTCTTCAGGGTAGTCATAGGCCCGGATGAGATACATGTCCCTTTTGGGTACCCCCGGGGGTGGCTCTTTGGACACCTTAAAACCCAGACGATATTTGGTTTTAAATCCTATATTCATCATGTACTGGTCCAGGCGCTTCAAACCTTCCTGGCTGAATATACCGGACAAAATGGGCGCTCCCTTAAAATATTCAAAAGGCCCGCCCAAATCGGTGAGCATGATCCCCACTCCAGAGCCGTCATGGCCTTCGCGCATGGCGTCCATAGCTTGAACAGCCAGCATAGGTGATTGCGGCTCCTGGCTGGTGAGTGCAAACAGACGGCACATATCTCTACCTCCTCAGTTCAGCTTTGCCTTCGACAAATCTCACATACTTTAATATTGAATTTTATCCGTGTCGTCACAAATCTCCCCTGCACAGACCTCGTCCCACACCTTGCGGATTTCCCGTCTGGCTACCTGGATATCCCCCCAATCCTGGATAGGGGCATCTACTCCCGGCGGGGGCCACAGGCCGCTTTGCTGCAACTGGGTAAATTCATCACTGGTGATCAGATTTGATGCCTGATTGGTCAAAAGCTGCATGCAAAGCTCCAGACTGCGCAAGGCGTGGTGCCACTTCTGCAATGTCTTTATTTTCCAAGTGCCAAGCCCCAGCCGGGGACCCACAAGATCCAAGAGGTCCCGGAAAGGCCGGATTCGATTGTGGTCCGTGAGGTTTAATGTCAATTGTGCACCCTGGACCAAAAACTCCACATCAGCCAAGCCACCGGGGCCCAACTTGAGATCCAGTCCGGAAGGCGTCTCCAAACTGCGCTCCTTCTCCATCCGTTTGCGGAGATGACACAGACGGGGCCACACCTCAGACCAGGACCTGGGCTGCATGCATATCCTTTCCGCTTTGGTCTCCAACTGCCTGGCCAGCTCCATATCCCCGGCGACAGGCCGCATGCGCAACAAAGCCTGGATTTCCCAAATATCCGCCTGACGGCTGTAATAGTCAATCCACCTGGAAGAGGTCACCACCAAGGGCCCATAGTTGCCGGACGGTCTGATCTGGGCGTCCACCACGTACCCGGGACCCTCCTGCAACGGTGTGCTCAGCATACGCATAAGACGCTGAATAAGCTTGACCACTTGGTCCGGGATACGATCCTGCCCTCCCGGTTGGGGCGCATACACAAACATCAGATCCATATCCGAAAGATAGCCCATCTCCCGGGTGCCCATCTTTCCCAGGGCCAAGACCGCTACCCGGAGGTCATATCCGGGCAGATATTCACTGACAATAACGTCCCACGTAGCCTGAACAGTCCACTGGGCCACAGCTGTAAGTTCATGCTCCAGGGCCCCCGGGGCCAAACGCCCGTGCACATCATCGAGAGCAAGATTGAGCATACGCTCGTTTTTCAACCTGCGGATCCATTCCAGCCTCTGCTCATATCCTGATTCCCTGTCCACGATGCGTTTGGCTTGCTCCTGCCAGGTCCGGCTTGCAGCCCCTTCCGTCTTTCTGGGCAAACCCTCCATAAGGCTGGGTTGGTGCAGGAGGAGGGAGGAGACGAAGTGAGACACTGCAGCACAGAAAAGGAGCTCTTCCAGCCAGGCTGGACATTCATTGAGCAGGACCACTAAACCGGGGCGGACTCCCGCTTTGTTCATCAGCTCAGTGAGCCTGTACACCCACCTTTCTCTTTCCGCCTCATTTCCGGTGTCCTCCAGGCGGTCCATGACTCTTTGCACCGTTTGACGGACCTCCAGGAAGAAAGGGGGACAGCTCACAACTTCATGCGCCATGCTCCGAGCTGCCCCGGGGATATCTTTGTCCTCTGTCTGGTTTGTACGAGCCCGGCCAGATGGCTGAAAAAGGGCGGTAAAATGCCCGTGCACCTCCTCCCGGACTTCTTGCAAGTCCTCAAAAAAGGCTTCGCCAGAGGCAAAACCCAAGAGCATGGCCAATCTATCCAGGCTTTCTCCGTCCCCGGGCAAAACATGGGTCTGCCTATTGCGGTCCAGTTGCACCCAGTGCTCTGCCCTGCGAAGCAGGACATAGGCCGAAGACAGGCTCTGTACCGCATCCTGGGGCATGAAGCCCAATCTCTTCAGGGTCTGTAAGCAATGCAAAGTATTCGGTTCGTCCAGTTCCGGATACCGTCCGCCGTACACCAGCTGCAAAGACTGAACCACAAACTCGATTTCCCGGATCCCACCCTGTCCCATTTTGAGATCAAAAGGTTGATTCGCTTTCTCCTTGGCCTCGTGCAACATGCGGTCGCGCATGCCTTTGAGTTCATCCAAAGCCTGGAAGTCCAAAAACCTCCGAAATACAAAAGGCCGGATTTGATCCAAAAAGCTGTGCCCGATGCTTCGCTGCCCAGCCACAGGCCTGGCCTTGAGCAGCGCCTGTCGTTCCCAGGATCGGCCGTGGATCTGATAATGATCCAAAGCCCGGTCTACAGAGACCACCAGTTCCCCGTCCTTGCCCCCTGGCCGCAGGCGCATATCCACCACAAAGATCCGATCCCCCCCAACTGACTCCGCCAACAAACGGGTCAAGGCCTGGGCCATGCGGCTCAATCCATGGCCGAGATGTATCGGGCTGGGCGAACCTGTCCCAGGATCATCCCGTAAAAAAATGAGATCAATATCTGAGACAAAGTTAAGTTCATTGCCGCCCAGCTTGCCTAATCCTAAGACGCCTATGTAGTCACCGAACCTGCTTACCTCTTCTGGAAGGGATGCGGATCCTTCCATCCACAGATTCGGCCGAGAGACCAAGATATGCAGGCCGTATTGCAGGCAGGCCCGGGCAAGATCACTGACCTGGGCCACGGTTTCCGGAAAATCGGCCAAGCCGAACAGATCCCGACCAGCCAGGCGCAGAAAATGACGTTGTTTAAAGGCCCGCATGCACAAGGCCAGGTCCTTGAACGTCTCAGCCTGGGCACATGATTGACTCAACTCTCGGTACAGCTCAGGCAGAGGGACCTTGCGCCACAAGCTGCGTTTGGCAATCAGCCAGTGCACATGCTCTTCATTTTTGAGCAGTGTGCCCAAGTATCCGGAACCAGCCCGCAAACGGTCCAAATCCGGTTCATGGGAGAAAAGCATACAATCCCCAAGGCAGATAGGAAAAACTCTTTATGGGCAAAAAAAGGGAACGGCCGTACAGGCCAGTTCCCTTTTTCCTGGGCTGTTTTGGGACAGACTAGATATCGTAGTACAGCATAAACTCGTAAGGGTGGGGCCGCAAACGCACAGGATCCACTTCACTGCAGCGTTTATAATCGATCCAGGCCTGGATGACATCCTCAGTGAACACCTCTCCCTGGCACAAAAAGTCGTGGTCTTCTTCCAGGGCGGCCAGGGCCTCTTCCAGGGAACTCGGTGTAGAAGGCACGCCTTTGAGTTCTTCAGGGCTCAAGGAATAGATATCCTTGTCCAGAGCCTCCCCTGGATCGATACGTTTTTCGATGCCGTCGATTGCGGCCATGAGCATGGCGCTGAAAGCCATATACCCATTGCAGGATGGATCCGGAAAGCGGATTTCAATCCGTTTGGCCTTGGGCGATGCCGAGTACATAGGGATGCGCAGGGCCGCACTCCGGTTGCGACTGGAATAGGCCAGATTGACCGGGGCCTCATATCCTGGAACCAAACGCTTATAGGAGTTGGTGGTCGGGTTGGTCAGAGCGCACAGTGCCCGGGCATGCTTGAGAACTCCGCCCAAGGCGTGCATGGCCATCTCACTCAGGCCCGCGTATTGATCCCCGGCAAACAGGGGCTGGCCATCCTTCCAGATGGACAGGTGGGTGTGCATCCCGGAGCCGTTGTCCCCAAACAAAGGCTTGGGCATAAAAGTGACTGTCTTTTGGTGACTGCGGGCGATATTCTTTATAAGATACTTAAACCACATCAACTGATCGCCCATGGCCACCAATGGGGCAAACCGCATATCGATTTCCGCCTGTCCAGCCGTGGCTACCTCGTGGTGCTGACATTCCACCCGGATACCCAGGTCCTGCATGGCCATGACCATTTCATTGCGCATATCATTTAATGAATCAGAAGGGGGAACCGGAAAATAGCCCTCTTTGTGCCGCGGCTTGTAGCCTAGATTCGGCTTTTCGTCACGTCCGGTATTCCATATACCCTCAGAGGAGTCTATGGAATAAAAGCCGAAATTGGAGGCTGAATCGTAGCGGATATCGTCGAAGATAAAAAACTCTGCTTCCGGTCCGATAAAAGCCGTATCTCCGATCCCTGTAAACTTAAGATACTCCTCGGCTTTCTGAGCAATATATCTGGGATCGCGGGAATACTTTTCCTTGGTCACGGGGTCCACGATGTTTCCGATCAAGGCCAAGGTGGGTACCTTGGTGAAAGGATCCATCTGAGCAGTGGATGGATCAGGAACTACAAGCATATCGCTGGCGTTGATGGGCAGCCATCCACGTATACTGGACCCATCAAAGCCAAATCCATCTTCAAAAGAACTCTCGTCAAACTCGCTCATGGGAATAGAAAAGTGCTGCCAAATGCCGGGAAAATCCAGGAACCGGAAATCGACCATTTTGGCCCCTTGTTCTTTGGCGTACGTCACTGCCTCTTTCGGGGTCATGGGAAGCCTCCTTTGCTCTGATCAATAATAGGTACAATGATAATAGCAAGGATGATGCCATTTCTTCGTCACGAAGAGATGGGATATGCGAAGTGGGCCTTCAACCAACCAGACCCCCGCTCAGAGCTCACACGCGGAGCTTGCTTGAAAATCCTTGGATTCTCGCTCCGGGCAAGAGGTGGATTGGGGAAGATTTCTTGGTCAAATGTGTGTGACATGGAAGTCACAAAGGTAAGGATGGGGCGTTGTTTCACCTAAAGGTTGATCCGGAAAAAACTTTCATTTGAAACGTTTTTGTACCTTCAAGGACACAACTTGGCTCCCTATCTTGCAGCATGGCTCCCATTTGGGGCCACATGAATAAAATAAATAATTATTTCAAAATATTATAATATCGATACATATTTGCACCCATTTTTGCTTCATGTCCATTTTCAGCAGTTTTGCAGGGAAGCCAGAACCTGCTCTTTTATCTGCCTGTGCAAGTCCGGGTCTTTGACCTTGCCTCCCTGCGGATGGGTCACATAAAAGACATCCACCACCTGGGCCCCGGGGGTGGTGATCTTGGCCACCTGAATGGACAGATCAAAGCCATGCAAAGCCTTGGATATCGTATGCAAGACACCGGGACGCTCCCAGGTATAGACTTCAATCACAGTGTAGAAATCCGAGGCCTGCTCATTGATGATGACTCTGTCTTCGCCGCTGACAAAGCTCGCCCGCCCGAAAGGCCGCTGGGACTGCCTCTCCTGCATATAGTTCTGAAGATTTTTTTGTCCGCCCAGGACTATTTCCAGATCCTTATGCACCCGGTTCCAAACCTTGCCTGGATGCAATGGATCCGGAATGTGGTCCACTATGAGCACATCAACTGCCACATTGTATGACCGGGTATAGATGTCCGCAGACACGATGTTCACTCCATTGGCCCAAAGAACACCGGTGATATAGTCAAACAGGTGATCAAGATCCGGGGTGACCAAAGTCAGCTCCCACATCTCCCGGGAAAGGGCCTTGGCCCTGAACACCACTGGCCCTTCGCCCAACTCCTGTTCCAGGAAATAGTGCTTGACCACCGCTTCAGCTGACTGGGTCAATAAATAACGTGAGGACAGCTTTTCCAGCCAGGCCATGACCTGCTGCTGGGCCGGATCCGACTGTAAGAGGCTGGCTACGTTCTCCTTCACCGCCTGTATTCGGCTGGCAACATCCACGCCTTGCCACTCATCCTGCTCCAGGAGATGCTTGACCTTCAAGCCCAGTTCAATGATCAAGGCCCGCCTCCACATGGTGTACACCTGGGGGCCGGTGGCCTTGGAGTCGGCTACCGTGAGCAGATACAAAGCGGCCAGGCGCTGAAGCCCGCCGATATTCAGGGCGCACTCTTCCACCGGCTTTTCTTCAGCCAAGTCCCGCTTCAAAGCGGTCTCCGCCAAAAGCAGATGCTGATCAACCAAAAAGACCAGAAAAAAGAGATCGCTCTCCGCAAGTCCCATTCTGGTTCCGATGTCTACAGCCATGCGAGCCCCGCGCTGGGCATGCCCATGGCCCTGGCCTTTGCCCACATCGTGAATCAAGGCGGCCAGGAACAGAACCCGTCGGTCCGGCAACACCTCTTCCAGCCATGCAGGGCTTAACTCGCTGGGCAGAGCATCCGGGTCCTTGCCGGCCACAACAGCATGGAGTTCATTGACTGTGCGCAACAGGTGCTCATCCACAGTGTACAAATGATAGGCATCGTGCTGGACCCGATAGCGCAAGGGAGCCAGCTCCGGGATGAAGGTCTCCAGAAATCCGGTCTCCAACATCATCTTCAAGACCGGATAGGCCATATCCGGTGCGAGAAGAATGTCCCAAAAGCTGTGCACAATATCCGGATCGCTGCGCCAAGTGTGCGTGAACCAGCCCAGATTATTGCGGACCACCTGCCCGGTCTCATGATGGAAGTGGGCCCGGTATTGAGCGGCCTGCCAGAAGAGATGCATGAGAAGCCCGGGATTTGCAGGCACCAATTGGGGGTCGTGGAAGCGAATATGCTTCCCATCCAGAACAAAGGGGCCAGGCAATATTTTCCGACGCCGTGTCCGTTGCCTGGAGGGCAAGAGGTCCAAGCTGAGCCTTTCCAATAAAAAATCCGTGACCCGACGAACTCTGGCCGTGTACCGGTAATAGGAGCGCATAAAGCCCTCCACGGCCCGGCCTCCGGACTGAATATCCTCAAATCCGAGTCTGGCGGCCAATTCCGGTTGAAATTGCATAACCAGTTGATCCTGCCGGCGGGGGCTGAGCAAATGCAGCTGCAGCCTGACCCGCCATAAAAAGTCCTGGGCCTGCTCCAGCCAACCGTGCTCTGTCCCATCGATGTATCCAGCGCTGCGCATAAGAGAAGGATCAGGGCTGTCCGCGAAAACCAGGCCGCACCAACGCAGGGCGTGCAGATCTCTGAGCCCGCCCAGGCCCTCTTTGACATTCGGCTCCAGGAGATAAATGCTCTTGGCCAGTTGCTCCCCGCGCTTCTCCCTGGACGCGTTGAGCATCTCCAGGAAATGCTTGCGCTGACGGCGGCTATGGTTGGCAAGCAAACCAGACCGCCACCGGGCATAGAGTTCTTGATCTCCGTATATATAGCTGGTCTCCAAGCAGGTGGTCCGCACAGAAAAATCGGATCCGATCAACTGCTTCAGTCCGGTCAATGAGGAGACTGTATGCCCGAGCTCAAAGCCACCATCCCACATGGCCTGGACCAGCTTTTGAATCAAGGTATGCAAATCCCTGGGCAGCCGTTTGGAATAGACAAATACCAAGTCCACATCTGAGACAAAGCTCACTTCCCCGCGCCCCAGACCACCTACAGCAGCTAGGAACCACCCCCTGTCATCAGGAGCTAAGTCCTGAAAGTGGCTCTGCATGCAACGGATCATTTCTTGCGCATAGGTCCTTGTGCCGGTAATTCCCAGCACATTTTCCCGGCAGGCTTGCATGAATCGCAACCGCTTGTCCTGCAAATCGGCTAAGAGAGGGGCAAACACGTCAATGATATCCTTTGAATCGGACAATTGCCCAATAGGTACCAACCAAACATTTTGGGCTCTTGATTAAAGAGCATCTTCACCCCGTTCTCCGGTCCGAATACGCACACATTCATCCACAGAAGAAATAAATATCTTCCCATCACCGATCTTTCCAGTCTGAGCCGAGTCCCGAATTGCGGCCACAACATCTTCCACCCGATGATCGGGTACGACAATCTCCACCTTGATTTTGGGGATAAAGTCTACCACATACTCCGCGCCCCGATAGATCTCTGTATGTCCCTTCTGCCGACCAAAACCACGGATCTCAGCCACTGACATGCCCTTAACCCCAATCCCGGTTAAGGCATCCTTGACATCGTCAAGCTTGAAGGGCTTGATCACTGCCACAATTCTTTTCATGGTGCCTCCATACTGTTCCTAAATTTCAAAATCTTGACTCATGCCTGTGTATGTCCCGGAAGGTATCAAAAAGTGAAAAGGGCATACCTTACGGAATCCGCCGTATTCATGGATCGAGCTCGCTTCATGATTGTTCATGTTGTGCTCCCTGAAACCGGCTGGGATCAATCCCGTACTTTTTGATTTTATACTGAATTATCCGCTTGGTTGTCCCCAGGATCCGGGCTGCCTGGGCCTGATTGCCCTTGGAGTCCTTAAGGGCATCAGTGATCAGATCCCGTTCGAAGTTGGATACCAAGATATCCATTTTTCCCTTGTGACCTTCACTGGTATCCGAGATCTTCATCTGCAACGTGGGAGGCAGGTGATGGGCCTCAATGGTATCCGCCGGAGCCAGAAGTACAGCCCGTTCAATGCAGTTTTCCAGCTCCCGAACATTTCCCGGCCAATGATACGCTGTCAACAGATCTATGGCTGAGGTTGATATCCGCTTCACATCACGTCCAAATTCTTTGGCATATTTGGCGACAAAAAAATCAGCCAAAAGCAATATATCCGGTCCCCTTTCCCGAAGGGGGGGGATAAAAACCGGAAACACGTTCAGCCGATAAAACAGGTCCGATCGAAAGGAACCTTTGGCCACTTCCTCTTCCAGGTCTTTGTTCGTGGCGGCTACAACCCGCACATCAACTCTAATCACCCGGGAGGACCCCAGGGGCTGGATCTCCTTCTCCTGCAGAACCCGCAACAACTTGGCCTGGGCCATTGGGGACAGCTCGCCGATCTCATCAAGGAAAATGGTTCCCTTGTGGGCCTCCTCAAAACACCCCTTGCGCCTGGCTACCGCCCCAGTAAAGGCCCCTTTCTCATGGCCAAAGAGTTCGCTTTCCAGCAAGCTTTCCGGCATTGCAGCACAGTTGACCCGTATCAAAGGATTTTGGTTCCTTTTGCTGTTCCCATGCAGGGTTTGGGCCACAAGCTCTTTGCCTGTACCAGTCTCTCCATAAATAATAACTGTCGAGTTGGTATCCGCCACCTGATCCACCAGGCGCAGCACATCTTGAATGCCTTTGGATCTGCCAATGAGATTTGTCTTGGGACGCTTGGCCTGGGCCAAAAGCTTTTTTAAACTCCTGTTCTCTTCACTTATAGCCCGAAAATGTACTGCTTTGCCGGTCAACTCGGCCACAGCCGCCAAGAGATCCACCTCTCGCTCCAGACTCTGTACCTGCCTGCTCATCTTGTCCGCAGACAAAACTCCAACCACTCTGTTTTGGAAGAATATAGGCACACATAGAAAGGCCAGCTCCTCTCGATTGACTTCCTTTCTGGCCCCGGTACGGTCCAAAAAATGAGTCTCTTGCCCCAGATTGGCCACGGCTATGGGCCGGCCGGTCTCTGCAACCTGGCCGGTAAGGCCTTCTCCTATAAGATAGGTCACCTCCCCGGTCTGGATGGAGACTCCTCGAGCAACATCCAGGACAATGTGCTCAGTCTTCAGGTCAAGTATGGAGATCATGCCCCGTTCCATGCCCAGCATGGTGCTCATGATATCCAGGACCTTCTGCAACTGATCTTTCAGTTCATCTGGAGTTGTAAATGCCCGGGCTATTTCATAAAGAGCCTGCAGCTCCGTAGAGGTGTACTCATTGACCATGTTTGGACCTGATGGAATTTTTTGCTTTTTAAAACTCTCTTATGGCCTTACCGGGTTCAGTCCCTAGATGACAGCACCCGATTCTCAAGCCTACCTGAACCGATCATCCATTGTGTATTACTAGCAATGAAACCCAAAACACGCAAAAAAAAAGGCTCCCGTATGGGGAGCCTTTTGTAAAAATGTCCTGGCAGCGACCTACTTTCCCACGGTAATAACCGCAGTATCATCGGC
>JBNJII010000073.1:0-14395 GCA_051749205.1 Thermodesulfobacteriota bacterium
CCCTAGATTGCCCGGGGAGTGAGATTGCGATGTGTTCTGAAATCGGGGCCGGGCAATGACGGAAAAGGCATGTGGCTCCTATCTTTCGCTGTAGTGTTAGGCGGAGCTGCAAAAAGCTGAGTTCTGTCAACGATTGACAAATCGTGAGTTTGTAACTCACTGATTCTTCTGTCTTCTGTCTTCTGTCTTCTGTCCTCTGTCCTCTGCGCTTGTAATCACCTCTTTGGGGTTGCGGACAACACCTGCTTTGGCCCTTTACAAAATTCTTTTCCCCAGGCAGGAGGCCACGATTTTGGCGGCCGCTTCCGCGCTTTGGTTCTTGACGTCCAAAACCGGATTGACCTCGGCCACATCCATGCTGGAGATGAGCCCGGATTCAGCCACACTTTCCATGATCAGATGGGCTTCCCGGTAGGTCAGCCCACCGGGTACTGGGGTGCCCACTCCCGGGGCCACGGAAGGGTCCAGGGAGTCCAGGTCAAAGCTGACATGCAGACAGTCGATCCGCCCGGCCATCCTGTTTAAGGCTTGACCTATCACTGGTCCAATACCCTGTCTGTCGATATCGGTCATGGTAAAAATCGACGTTCCAATTTTCTGGATGTTGTGTCTTTCCAGATGATCGATGCTGCGCACTCCGATCAGGGCGCAGTTTTCCGGACGGATCTTGGGGCTGGGGCCAAAGAGCTTGACCAGGTCCGGATGCCCCAGCCCCAGGGATGCGGACAGGGGCATGCCGTGGATGTTTCCGGAAGGGGTGGTCTGATCAGAGTTCACATCCGGATGGGCATCGATCCAGATCAGGCCGGGGGTCAGCTCTTTACGCCTGCAGGCTGCGGCCAGTCCGGCAATGGAACCCAGGGCGATGGAGTGATCCCCGCCCAGACACAGGGGCAGATGGGACTGCATCAGGGAAGCCTCAACCAGAGCTGCCAAGCTCCGGGAAGCGGCCACAATCTGGGGCAGAAACTTGAGCTGTGGGTTATCCACGGCTTGATCTTCCCGGTTGGGAACCAGGACATCCCCCAAGTCGTCTACTGTATACCCCAGTCCCTCAAGCTTGTCCCTGATTCCGGCGATGCGCAGGGCGGCTGCACCCATACCCACCCCCCGCCGGTCGGCGCCCAGGTCCATAGGAAATCCGATCAGGTCGATATGCATCTTATTATGACTTTTGGGATTGAAGTTGGGGCAGGTCCTGCATGGAAAAAGTCTCTCCGTTTCGCTCCTCAGGGATGTATACGGCCAGGGCCAGGGCCAGCTCGGCCACCTGGGCCGGGTCCCGGAGCTGCTCGGTTTTCTTCATATTCGAGAATTGCTTCCACAGGCTTTGACCCAGCTTTTCCGGACCCAGGTCCCGGATTTCCTCTTGCATTTCGGTATCCATGACCCCGGGATCCAGACAGGCCACCTTCAGGCCCGCGGAGCCGAACTCCGCCACCAGGCACCTGGACAGGTGCTCCAGGCCGGCCTTGGAGGTGCAATAGGCCGAAAACCTGGGAAAAGCCATTCGGGACAGGCCTGAGCTGATGTTGATTACGGTTCCTGGGGCAGGCATCAATGGCATAAATTTGTGCAGGCAGCAGGCAGGGCCCAGGAGATCAATCTCCAGGGTCTGCCGCCAGTGATCAAATGTCTCCGAAAATTGGGCCGGACCGACAATTGCCGCGTTGTTGATCAGGATATCGATTTTTTCGAGCTCCTTCCCAACCTGGTTTGCCACCTGCTGTACCTCGGCGGCTTGAGATACGTCGCAGATGAGGCCTTGAAATGCACCGCCCTGGGCCAAAAGCTCCTGTTCAACGTCTTTCAAATCAGCACTGTGCCGGGCAAGACCGATCACTTGGGCCCCTTCCCGGGCGAAGCGAGTGGCGATGGCCCGGCCCAGTCCTCTGCCCGCCCCGGTGATAAGGGCGGTTTGTCCTTGGAGTTGCATTCCTTTCACTGGGTGTCCGCCCAGGTAGAAGAGGGCGAATGATTATTCGCCCCTACTACATACCCGCCAGTTTCATCCTGGATCAAACTGACGGCTTCTTACGAATAAAAAAATAACTAATAACAAATAACAAGCCCACCAGATAGGAGGCAAGACTCTGCCTACCATTCCAGGGAACGCCGGCGCTCTTCCCAGAGATCTGCATCGATGATCTGGAGATGATCATCGTCGAGTATGGCCACAACCTGTCCAAAAGTCTGAGGAGAAATATGTGATGAATATACTGGTCCAGCATGCATATTTGAACATGGCGATTATCCCGATCATTGTCAACGCCTGCAATGCATGGCAATTGACAGGCAATACATGGTCGAGTACATCCATACATGAATGCAAGAAGTGTGTTGGGGTATGGTTTTTTCTTTTTTGCCCGCTTTGGCAAAAATATTTCAGACTTGCCGGAGGCAAGGGTGAACACCAAACACATGGAGGTGACCCATGGCTGAGAAAAAAACCAAGGACGTCTTTGTTCGGGTCAAGGATGGAGCCGGAAATGAGTTTTTGTGTCCCTTAGAGGCCTTGAAGAGCACTGGTGAAGCCAATGCAGAGGAACTCGGCAATTGTGTGGACGATGCAACTGTGGGACGCTATGCCTCCAATATCAAGGTAGAGGACAAAGGGTGATACTGCTGTCCAATGTGGTTATGAAAGCCTTCATGACTATCGGGTTCGACTGACTTCATTCTTCCTCGGGAGGACATACTCCTGTGAATGATTCTTCACGCCTGGAGGAGGTGCGCACCCTCCTCGAATCGCAGTCCCTTGGCGTTTTGGCCACAACCGGCCCCCAGGGTCCCCATGCCAGCTTGGTGGCCTTTGCCTCCAGCCTTGATCTGCGCACCCTGGTTCTGGCCACTCCCATGAGTACCCGAAAATACGCCCATATGCTCAGCGAGCCCAGGGTGGCTCTCCTGGTTGACTCTCGATCCAACCAGAGCTTTGACTTCCATGCCGCTGCGGCAGTGACCGCCTGTGGTCATGCCCGGATTGCCAGCAAAGAACACGACCAGGAATGGATGCATCTCTATCTGCAGAAGCATCCTCACCTTGTAGACTTTGTGCGTGCCCCCTCCTGTGCCCTGATGTCCATTGCAGTGGACAGGTTTTCCCAGGTCACCTCCTTCCAAAATGTGGCGGAGATTTTTGTGTGATGGGACAGCGGATCATCCCTTTAGTCGATGTGCGGGACGAAAATACCTCTCTGGTGGGGGGCAAGGCTGTTTCCCTGGCCCGTTTGCATCACAGCGGGGTGAATGTTCCGGCCGGTTTGTGCATCACAACCCAGGCCTACACGACCTATGTGCAGCAGACCGGAGTGCGGGAACGGATGCATATGGAACTGGAGCGCAAGCCTCTGGAGGATATGCGCTGGGAGGAGATGTGGGATGCGGCCCTGCGCATACGGAGCATGTTTCTCAACACGCCCATGCCCCATGAGCTGGAGCAGGATCTGAGCGCAGGTTTAAAAAGTTTTTTCGCTTCCGGAAAAGCGGTGGTCAGGTCGTCTGCTCCAGGAGAAGACTCTGGAGGAACCTCTTTTGCCGGCCTGCATGAATCGTATGTCAATGTCGGTAGTCTGCCGGATCTTTTGGAGAGCGTCCGAAAGGTCTGGGCCTCGCTCTTTTCCGACGCCGCCTTGCTCTACCGGCGGGAGCTGGGACTGAACGTTGCCACCAGCAGCATGGCCGTGGTTGTTCAGCATCTGATCCACGGCCAGGTCTCCGGGGTGGCCTTTACCCGCAGCCCGGAGGATGAAAGGGTTCTGGTCATTGAGGCCGTGCATGGCCTGAACAAGGGCCTGGTTGACGGGATCGTGGAGCCGGACAGATGGACCCTGGACAGGCGGACCGGGAAAGTCCTGACCAGCTATGCCCCAGTGCGGGACAGGTGGATAGTACCCACATCGCAGGGAACGCAGCAGCGTGCGCTGGATGAGAACACGCAAAACCTGCCACCATTGGACAAAAAACAGCTGATGGAGGTGTATACAGCCGCTTTGCAGGCTGAGGAACTCTTTGGTTCTGCCCAGGATATGGAGTGGACCATGGATAAGGGCCATCTGCACGTCTTACAGACCAGACCCATCACCACCGGTCGAAATACAAACAGAGAGGACCACAGAGGGTGGTACCTCAGCCTGCGCCGCAGTCTGGATAACCTGAAAGCCTTGCGCATCCGGATTGAACAGGAGATCCTTCCGGGCATGGATGAGCTGGCCGCAGTCTTGGGTGAACAGGATCTGCGGGAACTCTCAGACCCTGATCTGGCCGGGGAGATGCTGCGCCGAAAAAAGCTGTACGCACAGTGGGAGCGGGTCTACTGGGACGAATGTATTCCCTATGCCCATGGGGCCCGTCTCTTTGGTCAGGTGTACAACGACACGCTCAAGCCTTCCGATCCCTTTGAGTTTGTGCAGCTGTTGTCCAGCTCCGGAATGCTCAGTCTGGAGCGGAATCAGATGCTTCATCGCATGGCCGCTGTGGTCCAAAAGAATCCAGACCTGCGAAAGGCCCTCTCAGACGGACGGCCGGATGAGGCGGATGCGGAGTTTGGCCAGCTGCTGACCGAATTTCTGGACCGCTTTGGAGATCTTTTTTGTCACCAGGCTTCCTGCACTCAGGGCCGGGAGGACGTCCTGGGCCTGGTGCTCAAAATGGCAAAACACGGTCGGTTGCCAGATCAGAGCATACGGGACGCTGATGACGCTCTGGAAAAGAGTTTTTTGCAGTCTCTGGGACCAGAGGGAGGGGCTCAGGCTCAGGAACTGCTGGATCTGGCTCGGTCCAGCTACCGCCTGCGGGACGATGACAATATTTACCTGGGACGGATCGAGGCAGAGCTCAACAGAACAGTGACCGAAGCCCAAGCCAGACTTGCCGGGCAGGGCATACAGTGTGCCGGGCATGATCCGCAGGTTCTGGCCGCCGCCTTACAGGATCCAAAAGCTGACAACGTGTGCCAGGCAGCTCCGAAGGCCCGGGAAGATACCGATCACATTCGGGTCCGCTCCAGGCAGATCCAGGGGCAGCCGGCCGGCCCGGGTGTTGTGCAGGGTACGGCCAGGGTGGTGCACAGTGTGGATGATCTCCGCCACTTTGAGGCCGGAGAGATTTTGGTCTGCGACGCTGTGGACCCGAACATGACCGCTATTGTTGTTCTGGCTTCCGGCATTGTGGAACGCAGAGGTGGGATGCTCATCCACGGGGCGATTATCGCCCGGGAATACGGATTGCCGTGTGTGACCGGTGTGCCCAGGGCCCTGCAGGCCATTCACTCCGGGGATGTGATAACTGTGGACGGCTATTTGGGGATTGTAACCATCGTGCACAGTTCAGCGCAGCCTGAGGCTGCGCTGAACGTGAACCCATAAAGTCTGCGCTTTTTCAATACTTCTTATTTCCCGGAGCCGATCAAGGGCAGTTCGCGATCGATGTGGAAATAGACCAGAAACACCTTTCCTTGGTGCATACGATCATCCGGAGCATAGCTCCTCCTGCGCAATGATTCGATCTTTTCAGAATCCTGCTCTTCACTGACTTTGGTCAGGAAAAAACGTTTTCCTTTATACCCAGATCCTTCCTCCAAAAAGAGGTAGGCGGCTTTGGGGTTGGACTGCAGATTGGCATGGGACAGTCTGTCGCGCATGATCAGGGCCACAGTCCCGTCATCCATGACATGGGGCCGGGCGTACAGGGCGCTGTCGACATTTCCCTGGCTGTCTGCTGTGGACAGGACTCCGATCCCCTTGGTGTTCTCAAAGTAGTTCTTCAGATCCATGAAATGTCTCCTTGGTTTCGTTGTCGGATAATAGGTACTACATACAGGTGATGCACTCAATCTGTGAACAGGTCTTTATACTGCCCATAGCCCTCTGTGTCCAAGTCTTCCTTGGGGATGAAGCGTAAGGCTGCGGAGTTGATGCAGTAGCGCTGTCCCGTGGGTTCAGGCCCATCGGGGAATACGTGTCCCAGATGGGAGTCTGCGTACCTGGAGCGGACCTCGGTCCTGGTCATGAACAGGGAACGGTCGGTATGGGTAACGATGTGCTCCGCTTCCAGAGGACGGGTGAAGCTTGGCCATCCGGTCCCGGAATCGAACTTGTCCCGTGAGGAGAAAAGGGGCTCGCCGGAGAGGACGTCCACGTAAATGCCTTCCTTGGGGTTGTCCCAGTATTCGTTGAGAAAGGCCGGCTCTGTTGCGTTCTTTTGGGTGACTTTGAACTGCAGGTCGCTGAGTCGGGTTCGAAGCGTATCTGGATCCGGCTTGTTGTAATTGGACCAGGTCCGTATTCGGGGCTGCGATTTCTGTTGGTTCTTGGTATCGGGCCAATGTCGGGCGATAAAGGGCTCCCGCCCGGAAAGAGAGCTGTAGCTTGAATAGTGCCCTGGGTTTTTACGATAATAATCCTGGTGGGTGTCTTCAGCCGGGAAGAAGTTTTGGAAAGGTTCAATAACAGTTGCTATGGGGCGATCAAAGCGTTCGGACACCTCCAGTGTGCGTTTTGAGACCTGGGCGATCTCTTTTTCCTCTTCGGTCTGATAGAAGATGGCTGAGGAGTATTGCTGCCCCCGGTCGGCGAAGGAACCATCCGGGTCTGTGGGATCGAACATGGTCCAGAAGGCGTCCACCAACTGCGCATAAGATACTTGGGCCGGGTCGTAAGTAACTTTTACTGCTTCTCTGTGTCCTGTTTTTCCAGCGCAGACCTGTTTATAGGTCGGATTGTCCACATGGCCGCCGCTGTAACCGGATACAGCCTGCTGCACGCCGGGGATGTGCTCAAACTTGGCCTCAACGCACCAAAAACACCCCCCTGCAAAATAGGCCTCAGCCAGAGTTCCGGGTTCAACGGCCCGGGAAGATTGGGGCTGGGTTATTCCCAGCATGGAAAGAAGGCTTATGGCGAATAAAGTTTTCATATGCTCCCTCGTGTTCAAATGGCTGTTGCGTGTTTGCGGTGATTTGATGGATTGTCTCCGACTGGCTTTTGGCAACTGGTTGAAGCAGCAAGAAGCTGCCAACAATAATAATTATTAATACTTTTAAGTGCTGTTGGCAAGGGACAATCATATAAAAGGCCTTACGGGGGGCACCGTAAGGCCTTTTATGATGGAGCTGAAAACAGGTTGGTATACAAGGACATATTACTTAATGAGGCCTGCCCGCGCAGGCAAATCAGGCATTTTCCTGCGCTTCTGATCTTGATTTCTGGGCAGCATCCTGTCCATGTTCTATGTCCTGGTGGAAACGAACCGGACCCCGGTATTGGTTGTCCGGTCCAAAGCATTCATGCAGGGAGCATTCCGAAGTAGGCAGGGACCAGGAGGTAGCAATGGCCACATGCCCTTTGGGAAAGGGGGATATCTCGGCGTTGACAAAGTCCAATGGAGCCAGAGCGGATTCCTTTTCCACAAGGGTGTCGCTTTCTCCGTAACAAATGAGCCAGGGGATATCTTTGTCTTGGAAGCGTTTTATATTCAGGCTTTGTCCCCCAACTTGCATGGGGAGGGTCCCGTCCGTGGCGATGGGCTGATTGTAGGAGGTAAAGCTCAGCTTGGTGATCTCCAGGGGCAGGTCGTGGCGTTGATAGTTGAGCCAGTAATTCAGGGCCAGGGCTGTTTTGCTGATGGATTTTCCTTTCTGGATTAAGGCCTGCCAGAGGGCCAAGTCACGATGCAAGGCCACCGTGGGCGCTTCTTCCTGAATGGACTTTATTTTGTACACCCAGGCCATGAGGTCGCCGTCTGCCACCCGGTTGCCGTTGGGAAGCTTTTTTGTGCCATACTCCAGGGCATTGAATCGTTCCGGAAGATTTCCCAAAAACCAGCCAAATCCTGTGCTGCGGGTTCCATCTATGGGAGCGACGCAAGTGATATGCGTATCCACCAAGCCGTCGAGTTCCCCGGTGAGAATGTTGAGCATGGTTATCAAGCCGCCCTGACAGTATCCATTCAAGGTCAGTGCCCGGCCATGGCGGTCATAAATTGTGCGGCAAAAGTACTTGGTGTCCTGGACATCTTCTTCAATGCGCAGATTTTGTACGGCCGGAGTTGTGCTGATGTCTTTTAAGATTCGTACATAGGTTGGTATACCCTGATTGGCGAAGCAGTGCACATAGCTTTTGTTCTCCCCGGGAAGAAAGGCCAAAATATCCGCGCCAAGCACATAGGGGTGCACGATGAGGATCGGTTTTCTCGAGTCCTGGATAGAGACGTCTTTTTTCGTGGGCAGGACCTTGTACAGGAAAAAGCGCTCTGTTTCGGCCACCAGCTCATAACCGCCCCGCTCGAAGTGAAAGCCATACTCGTGGGCGATATCCTGAATGGCCTGGGGATAATCATGGGCCACGGCCTGGACAGCCTGGGCCTCTTGGTGGAGCCAGTCCCAAAACTCTTGGCTGGAGCCCCGGGTGAGGGCTGAAAGCCAGGCGGAAAATCCGCGGGAGGAGACTGAGAGGTGGTAATCCTGCATGGCCTGAGAGCTGCTGAGCATGGCTTGGTGCAGTATCTCGGCATTAAAGTCCATGAGTTGCGAAAAATCCCGGAGGTTTTGCCAAGAGGGCTTTTCCGGAAGCCGCTGGGCCTCCACTCCCCAGAAATATCCAACTGCTTTCAAGAAGGGGATAAAAAAATTGGTCTGATATTTGGCTAAGGTGGCCCAATAGCTTTGCGAGGCCTGGAGGGCATTCATCCCGGCCTGAAGGGCCTGGATCTGTTCGGAGGTCCAGCCTTGGGGAATCAGGGGAAGATCCCCAAGAGAGTCTTTCGCTTGTGTGGTCGTCGTCATACATTTCTCCAGCATTTGGCAAATTGTTGTGCTGCGGGCAAATAGGTTGGCGGGCTAAGAATCTGCTTTTTCAGAACTCACCAAAGAGTGGTTCGCAGTATCTGTTGCAGCTTCCGGCTCAGAAGCATCTGTAGATGACCATCTGTGCATTGCCTCCAGAAAAGGCATGTGAAGCTTTTGCATGTCCTGCTCAGATGCAGAAAAGTTCATGCCCATTTGCAGCCATTTTCGAAAGTATTGATCATAGGCAATTTTAGAGTTTATAAATATATTTAAGGTTTCTTCTAGGTATTTGTCAAAGAACTCGCGAAGAAAGTTGTCACCATAACGGATAATGATATGGAGGAGAGATACGGGAAGCAAGGCATTTTTTCTGGATTCTTCCATGAGGATCTGGGTCAAGATGAAAGCAGTGACATCCTCCTTGCTTCGGGCTTCAGTGACCTCGATCTGTTTTCCTTCTTTGACCATCTCCGCCACGTCCTCTAAAGTTACATATGTACTCTGGTCCATATCATAGAGACGTCTGTTGGCATATTTTTTCAAACGGACGTTTTCCGGCATGGCAATCACCTTGGGCTTGAAATGAGTATTTACGCACTGCAACAAAACACTGCAGACAGGGTATGCATTTTCGAAAAAAAATCAAGAGTGCGCTGCAATATGTATATAAAATATTGAAAAAAAAGAAAAAACAAAAAATGCCTTGCTGTGTGTCCAATGGAGAGGGTATAAAAAGAGGAAAAGACGGGGTGTTGGCTGCGCTGCAAAAGTGTGCAAATCCATCCCATGATGGGGGTTGAGAAAAAATATTGTGCGATGCAATAAAAAGGCTTGACGTCATGGGGGTTCTTGGTTAGATTTGAGGTGTTCCAGGCAAGGTACCCCGGGTGCCGGCAATACGAATGAGGATGTCAGCCATGACCCCAGAGGTCATGGAATCGAACTTACAAATCAAGGAGAAAAAACATGGATCCCCAAAAGATGGCCAAGCAAATGATTGATTTTCAGAAAGCGACGTTCACAAATACCTACAATACCATGAGCACATTTCAAGAACAATCCGAGCGCTTTGTGACCACATTTATGGAACAAAATCCCATGCTTCCACAGCAAAGCAAAGAAGCCTTGCAGGAATGGGTAAAGATGTGCAAAAAGGCCCGGGATGACTATAAAAAAGCTGTGGACGAAAGCTTCAAGAATCTGGAGAAGTATTTTGACACCTCTTCTCAATCCAAGTCTTCATAGGTGAAATGATCTCTCGCATACGCCATTTCACTATTGATGTTTTGCAAAGAATTGAGAAAAGCCCAGGGTGTCTGCTCTGGGCTTTTTTTTCATAAATAGATTGGACAATTCGTGCATAGGAGCTGATATGGATGCACACGCTCTTGAATTTTGGGGACAGCTCTTCCTTGCCGCCTCCAAGAATCAGAAAATACTTGAAGATTTGATGTCTTGCTTTCCAGGCCAGAGATCAAGCGATAGTTATCAATGGGATATGAACCCTTGGGTGCGAGCCTGGAGTAGTGGATTGGAGCCTTTACAATCCTTTTTGAAAGAGACATATGGCTTGAGTTTTAACCGGGAAAAGGGGGGCTTTCAGCCCCAGGACATGCAGGAGTTCTCGCACATTGTGCTTCAGAACTGGAAAGAGATGGTCTCCCTTTTGGACCTGGTTCCCCGTCAGGACTATGATGCCTTACAACAGGAAAATCAGGAGCTGACCAAGGAAGTCCAGACCCAGAAAGAGCGCATCGAATACCTCCAGGATTTACTGCGGGAAAAGGGGGCAACTGAGTTCTCCCAGTTCTCGGAGAACCTGCAGGAAGTGCTCAAAAGTCAGAATGATCACTTTCAAAACTTTATGCAGACTATGCATGATGCCTGGCAGCAAGAGGCGGATCAAGGCTCAGAGGATACATGAGCCGGGACTGTTCCCGGCCCAGTCGTTCTCCTGAATCTACACATCATCACGTATCCGTTCAGGGGGCGGCAACAATGTAGATACAACCCGTCATTGCGAGGAGTCTTCGACGAAGCAATCTCCAGAATTATAGCCCATTGAGGATGTTATAACAACATCCCCTGAATGCTTACATCATCACTGCCCTTGGGGAGGCATGACCAGGGCCTGTCCTTCAATGACCACGGTGCCCTCTTGGTTGGTACAGGTCGTCTTCAGGGTGGCTCGTTTCTTTTCAGTGTTCACATCCTGCACTTCCGCCCGGGCGGTGACAGTGTCCCCAATGCGCACCGGAGCCTTGAAAGACAAATCCTGCTTGATGTATATGGTTCCCGGACCAGGGAGCTTGGTTCCCAGAACAGCGGAGATGAATCCGGCCGGGAGCATTCCGTGGGCAATGCGGGATTGGAACATGCTGTGGGCAGCGTAGGTCTCGTTGATGTGGGCAGGATTCATGTCCCCGCTCACTCCGGCATAGAGGCAGATGTCTGTTTCAGTAACTGTTTTGGTGAATTCCGCCCAATCCCCGACCTGCAGTTCGTGTATTGTCTTGCCTTGGGTCATAGTCACTCCTGATGTTTTGAACTCGTTGTACAGCTAGAACCACGCCCGGTGACTCCAGATATCTTCTTCTAAGTCCTTGAGCTCTTCACTGACTTTGGTGTACAAAGATGCATTTTGAATGGCCATCCCTCCGATGGAGGCCAAGGACTGTACCAGGGCGATTTGGTCTTCGGCAAAGAGTCGCTTGCTTCCGCAGTAGAGGCGCAGGGCACCGATAATCCCTTTGTGGGAATAGATGGGTACGGACAAGATGCTGACAATACCCTCTTTCTTCTTGGCATCCTGGTATTTGACTCTTTCATCCTGCTGGGCGTCCTCGATGTACACGGTATTGCCTTCCAGGGTTTGAGCCACACTTGGTTCTACCACCAGACGATCCCTGGATGCATAGCTTTGACTCAATCCGTATCCAGCCACAAAGTCCAGGCGCTGCTTATCTTGGTCAAAAAGCAGGATTGATGAGCCCTTGATATCCAAAAAGTCGACGATCTCATGGGTCAGGGTGCTGAGCACGTCCCTGAGGTCTAAGCTGGAATGAATCTCTGTTGTGAATTGCTGAATGAGGCGGTTGTTGCGCCGCAGCCACGTCACCAGCCTGGAGATCTCTAAAGCCATGCCGGCTTGTTCAGCCAGGGCGGTGGCAAACTCAATATCTTGCTGGGAATACGTACGCGGACTGGACGTATACAAGGTCATGATACCAATAATGGAGTCTTCCACGGTAATAGGGACAATAAGCATGGTGGCGATGCCTTCTTTTTTCTTGGCCTCATGCTTGTCCAACTGCGGATCGGAAGTGGCGTCTTGGGCGTAGAGATACCCCTCTTGTTTTAAAACAGGAAGAATGACTTTCGCTCCAGTCAATCCATCGGCGATATACTCTTCAGACAATCCCTTCTGATACAACAGTTGTATCACATCCCGGACTTCATCGGCCATATAGATGGAGGTGGCCTTCAGCTCCAAGAGATCGCGCGTGGTGTCCACAATGATATCCAGGAGGGATTCCTGGTTGAATGTTGTGTTGAAAGTCTTGCTGACCTTGTGCAGGGCTTGGAAGTAATCATCTTTTTGAGGCATGGACGTCTTCCTCCTCGTCTGGCTTAGGGCATGGTGCAAAGGATGTACGCTTCATGACGACTGGGACTTGGATTTGGACTTGGGTGTGGCCGCTTGTGATTCAGATGTGGTTTGGGCCTTCTTGGAGCCCGATTCCTGGCCGCTTTTTTTGGTTTTCGGGGCTGCTTTCGAGGCTGCTTGGCTCTTCTTGGAGCCAGATTTTGCCGGCTGGGATTTCTTGTCCCGTTCCTTGAGCCAGGAACAAATCTTGGGCACGAACTCCTTTTGGGATTTCGAGCTCACGTAAATTCCAATATGTCCGGTCTTCAGGTTCACATCCTCTGCGTCTTTGCTTCCCAGAGCCTTTGTTGTATGCTCGCAGGCTGCTGGAGGGACCAGGTGGTCGAACTGGCCGTAGAAGTTGAGTACCGGCATGGTAACCTTCTTCAGGTCGACGGTTTGTCCACCCACCTGCATAGTGTTCTGGATGAGCAGATTGTCTTGATAGCAGTCTTTGATGAATTGGCGGAATGTCTCTCCCGGAACATCCGGACTGTCAAAGATCCAGTTTTCCATGCGGATGAAATTCTCTACAAATTTTTTGTTGCTTACATTTTGCAGGAATCCATAATACTTGTCGATCAACAACCGGGCCGGGTTCATGAGCAGAAAGTTTTGATTTAAAAAGTCGCCGGACACATTGCCCATCAAGTCTACAAGTCTGTCTACATCAAACTTCTTGCTCCCCCACCAAGTGTGTAACAGGCCGGTATCGGTGGCAAAGTTGATCGGGGTTACGGTGAGGATCAGGTTCTTGACTTTCTCCG
Organism: Thermodesulfobacteriota bacterium; assembly: GCA_051749205.1. Lineage (GTDB taxonomy): Bacteria > Desulfobacterota > Desulfovibrionia > Desulfovibrionales > Desulfothermaceae > Desulfovermiculus. Next base: position 13,199 of record JBNJII010000073.1, read on the forward strand.
GGTGTTGCGCTGCATACATGGTACTAAAGGTCCCTCCCATACATACACCCATCAGATTGAGGCTTTGGAGGTTATGTTCTTGAAGGATATGATTGACCGCATTATGCATATAGCCATTGACGTGATCATCGATGGTCACGAACCTGTCTTTGCGGGTAGGGTAGCCCCAATCCAGCATGTACACATCGATTCCGTTTTGAAGCAGGTTTTGGATCACACTGCGGTCAGGCTGCAAATCGAGCATGGTCTCTCGGTTTATCAAGGCATAGACAATGAATAAGGGTACATTGTATTGGCTCTTACGGAGTGGACGATAGTGCTTGAGCTTGACCCTGTCTTCTTCATAGACCACATCGTATTCTGTCTGGGCCAGTTCTGTGTCCAACGCAGAGCTCAATACTTCCAAAGAATTGCGCATTTCGTCTGGGGCGGAAGCCATGGCCTGTATCATGCTCTCCAAAAGCTTGTTCATTGGCATACTATTCTGAGTCATAGGCTGTTTCCTCCTGCATTACCGATTCATGGAGGGCCCTAAAGTTTTTCTTCCAAAGCTTCTACCTTGCGGGCCAATTTGGTCACTCTTTTTTTCAATTCATAGTTTTCTTTGGCCAACGCATCAAAATCATCATTGGTAGGCACTGGAAATGACTTTAGCATATCTTGGAGAACTTGATCCTGTGTGCTCTGAAAATCTATATAATGATTCACAACATTGTGCAACAAACCTATGAATTCCTTGGATTGAAGCAAGATCATAAAATGGCCTTCCAATATTTTCATCCATAGATTATAATATTCCTGGAAAGTCTGAGGGTATCCATCTTCCTGCTCGGCCATTTCTTCCAATTTCTTGTGCAAATCAGCAGTTGCTTTTTCAAAAGGAACAGCCATCTGATTCATGAACTCAGCCAATTGGCTGGAATAAAGGGTCCAACTATCCAAGAAACGGTGTATGCGCTGCTGCCGGAATCGTTCCGGTCCCAGCTGCGGGAGGTTCAAAACCTTCTGCCAGCTCTGGGAGTAGGCCTGCATAAAGGCCTGAAATGGGTCCTGAGCGTTTGTATGGGCGTGTTCGGTTGCTTGCTCCAGGCCTTGCATCCAATCCTGAGTCAGTCTGGTCAGCTCCTGCATCCCCATGTGCGCAAAGCTCATGCTGACCAAAGGTGCCTGATGCATGCTTGCCGGGAGATTTTCCAG
>JBNJII010000074.1:0-13612 GCA_051749205.1 Thermodesulfobacteriota bacterium
CAGACCACCAGCCCCGTGACACAGAGGCATTCCGCCCAGGCAAAAGCTCATGAAATTGGCCAGGGCCATGCTGATGCAGGCTGCCTTGTTGGTCACCCTGTGCGAGTGTTCTTCAAAATACTGCTTGGAAAGGTCGGTGTAGGCCAGGACGGCATTTCCAAGGGTCATCGGGAGCTGGGGCAGGACCAGGGCGAACAAGGCAAAGGTGAAATCAGCATTTCCCGGAAAGCCCAAGGGAAGGATTTTGGGAAGGTTGAAGCCAAGGCCCTGGCCCTGCAAATCGATCCGGGCTCCCAGAGCCAAACCCAAGGCCAGTCCGCCCAGCACAACGATCAGCCCGGCCGGGAATCTCTTGTTGTCCAGCAAGAGGAGGGTAACTAGAGCTGCTGCAACGCCTATAATTAGACTGATGGGTACCGGACCCAGGGATTGGAAGGCTAAATACGGTTCCACTGCATCCTGGAGGGCTTGAAACTTGGATGTCCCGATTATGAACTTGACCCCGCCGGACATGAGCAGGGCCCCGGTTGAGAGCTGGACGCCCCGGATCACGGCATGAGGGGTGGCCTTGCGGATGAGATCGATGGCCCCGGTCACCCCGATAATCAACAAAAGGACCCCCATGAGCAGGGAGGAAGCCAGGATCTGATCAGCAGTCAAGGCCGTGGCAATGGCATAGGCCCCAATGACTTTCATGGGCTGAACCGGGACAGTCACCCCGAAGTACACGCCGGATAGGATATAAAAGATCCCGATACTGAAGAACAGCCCCAGGGGATTCAGGCCATTGACCAGAACCATGGCGATGGCAATGGGCAGGAGGGTGCCCAGATCACCGAGGGAGCCGGCCAGTTCAAGCCGATTGAAGCGAAACCGTTTGTCCATCAAACCATCCTATTCTTGCATTGATGTCAGGTTTTAATTTAGCAATTTCGTAAATGCTATATTAGATACACGAAATATGTCAAGATTCGCGCCAGGAAGAACCGGATCGATTCGTAGGCCGCCCTTGCCCCCAAGGGCAGGCCACCTTAAAGGTTAATCCTTGTTTCATACGCGCTCAACCTTGACAGAAAGGGAAATTATGTTTTAGTATTTGCTAAATATCTAAATCAAAATAACAGCAAAGCTGTTGAGGAATTTTATGCCTGATCCAGACAAAGTGGCCAGAATATGCAAGGCCCTGTCAGTCCCCAGCAGGGTCAAGATATTGCAAATACTGAAAGTTTCTTCCCTGTGCGTCAACGCCCTGGCTCAGGAACTGGGATTGACGGCGGCAGCGGTGTCCCAGCATTTGCGTATCCTTCGGGATGCCGACCTGATCCGACCTGAAAAGCGGGGATATTATGTGCACTACGTTCTGGACTGGGAGGTCCTGGAAAGGTGGAGGTATGTGGTCGAGACGTTGCTTACCCCGCCCCTGGACCGGATTGTTGGGGGAGAAAGCCCTAAGGAAAGCGAGGATGAAGCCGAGAGGTAGTACCTCGCAAGAAATGAGGTTTCATCTTGAGCCCCGACACTGCCATCCGGGACCGCTAGGCAGGCGTCTGCGCGCGACTGGCCAAAGAGGGCGAATGATCATTCGCCCCTACAAGCCAACCCCCAGTTCCAGCGTGTATCAAGCTGACTTTTCCTAATAAATCAATATGTGCATGTTTACTTACGTTCGTAAACATACTTGGAATGCAAACAAAGATAAACATCAATGGAGGCATGCTTATGAACTGCAAAGAACATTGTCAGTATCCGCACAAGCTGAAAGACAAGCCTGAAAACTGTACACCGGAGCAAATCCGGGAGTGTCACGGCGATGAGGGCGGTCATCCCTGTGCCCAAGCGGACCAAAGTGAACAAGAAAAATAAATACATATTTCCGGGCCGCCTCTAGAGGCGGCCCGGAAATATGTATTGGAAGATGTTATGATATATTTTGCCGCTCTTTGGGCAGCTGTATTGGCCATCTCTTTTGTCCTGACCATGGTCGGCCTGGGTGGGGGGCTTATTTTTTCTCCCCTCTTTCTCATGCTCGGTCTATCCAAGGCGGCGGCTGCATCCACCTCCCTCTTTCTCAATCTGGTAGCCGCCTCATCTGCTGCTGTGACCTACGGGCGGAAGAAGATGGTCGACTTTTCCCTCTCTTTGCCTTTGATCATTTCTTCGGCTATAGCCGCGCCCTTTGGCTCATATGTAAACGGCCTGGTGAACGTCCAGTTCTTCTCCATCCTCATGGCCGTTATTCTCATCCTGGCTGCGGTGCGCATGGCCTTTGTGCCCAAAAAGGATACCTCGGACCGGGAGCAGTCAGCCAAAGCCAAGGTTATCAGCGGATTGGTCATCGGCTTGGCCATCGGTTTTTTGGGCGGGCTGTTGGGTATCGGCGGCGGGGTGTTCGTTGTCCCCTTGCTCATGTATATCCTGCACGTCCCGGCCAGGACAGCGGCGGCCTCCTCCACCTTTATCGTCTGCTTTTCCTCCCTGACCGGGTTCTTGGGGTATATGTCCATGCACAGCATCGACTGGACCTTTGTTCTCCCCGCAGCCCTGTTCTCTTTTGCCGGAGGCCAGGCCGGAGCAAGGTTCATGGCCGCCCGGATGCAGGGCAGGACCATCTCACTGATTTTTTCGGCCGTCCTGGTCGCATTCAGTCTTCGTCTCCTGTATCAATCCCTGGCCTGATAATCCCAGATAACGAGGATCAGCATAGCGCAATCTCTTCCTCCAGAGGCTGACAGATGAAAGCCTCCTCCTGATCTTGGGCCAACAATACAGTGACCACAGTTCTGTCATGCCAGGGAGAGTTCCCGTAGCTTTTCCGGAAGAGGATCTCCTGAAACCCTGTCCCAGCCCCGCTGTTCATAGTAGTCATCCAGCATGGCTTCAAATGCAGCAGGATGCAGGATTTCCCCCTTGGCCGGCCCGGTGGTGATAGGTTCTTGAAGCAAACGCTTTGGGGGAAGGTCGTCTTTTCGTCCCAGACCGAGACGGACATTGAACAGCCGTTCCAGGTTCCATATCCTCTCCCCTGCCCGGCGCAGCTCCTGCACACTGAGATCCCAGCCGACAGCGGCATGGAGCAGGTCCCGAAAGTGTCTGGGCAGCAAGGGCTTGAGGGCGATACCCTCCAGTTTGCACAGGCCCAGGGAATCGACCACACAATGCCAATCCTCGTGCCAACGGATGAGTTCCGGCTTGGTTTTGTACTCCAGCCAGTACTTTCCTTCAGGGGAAAAGCCCAGTTCATTCTGAATCTCTTGGGCATAGACCTCCGGGGCCAACTCAAACATGGAAAGCCCTTTCAGATGATCGCCGCCCCGGGGAGAGACGGCAAAGGCCAGGGCCATGCCTTTGGTCCCGCGCACATCCACGGCCGGATAGTCCAGTCCCTTGCTGTGGACCACATAGTCCTCTCCGCCCAGGACTCTGGATGCCCTCAAAGCCCCCTGGGCCAGGGTATCCCCGATGCCTTCCAGCCTGGCGATGGCCTGGATCATGTCCACGGCCCGGGCATGCTGGCCAAAGCGGATTTCTTCCTCCTCCGGCAGCTCGAATACTTTTCGTTCGCAGCACTCCATAAACCAGGCGATGGTGTTGCCGGTGCTGATGGTGTCCAGTCCCAGTTGGTTGCACAGCGTATTGGCCTGGATAACGGCCGGAAGAGACTCATTGCCCAGCTTGGAACCGAATGCGGACAGGGACTCGTATTCCGGGCCTTCGCCCCTGACGCCGGCATAAGGACCTTCAGTCACCGCACAATATTTACTGCAACTGATGGGGCAGTTGTAGCAGCCTTTGTGCCGTTGAAGATAATGGGTGGTGAGTTCATCCCCGCACATGGCCTGGGCCCCTTCAAAGGTAGAGGCCTGAAAGTTGCGGGTGGGCAGAAAACCCAGGCCTTGGGCCATTCCTGTGATGCAGGCCGTGCCCTGAGTGCTGGCCTGGACATAGAAGGGATCTGCGACAATGGCTTCCAGAGCCTGCTCAGCCGCTGACTCGAATCGGGCCGGGTCCCAGACCCGAACTCCACGGTCCCCGCGGACGGCTACGGCTTTGAGGTTCTTGGAACCCATAACCGCTCCGGGCCCGCATCTGGCTGCGGCCCTGGCCTTGTTGGCTATGACCGCGGCCATCAAGACCTGGTTCTCTCCGGCCGGGCCGATGCAGGCCACCTGAAATGTCCGGTCGTGCAGCTCAGAGCGGATACTGTCCTCTGTCTCCCAGGTATTCATGCCCCACAGGTGCTCGGCCCGTTTGAGCCGGACCCGGTCGTTGTCTATATACAGATAGACCGGCCTCTTGGCCCGGCCGGTGATCAGGATGTGATCATAGCCGGCCATTTTCAGCTCCGGTCCAAAATGCCCACCGCAGTTGGAATCGGCGAAAATCCCGGTCAGAGGGGACTTAAAAGTCAGAGTAAACCGGCCGGAACACGGAGCCGTGGTCCCGCCTAAGGGGCCGACTCCAAAAAGAAGAGGGGCCTCGGGAGAAAAAGGGTGCATTTTCGGTCCGGCCAGGGAAGAGAGAAGGACGGCATTGATCCCGGATTGTCCAATGAATTGGTGGGTCAAGTCCGGAGACAGACTGCGAACGGAGACATCCTCCTGAGTCAGATCCACATGCAGTATGCGCCCGGCCCAGCCGTAGTATTTCTCAGGCATGGTCTTCCTCCTGGCATGAAACATTCAAGGTCAAGGCCTCAAAAAGACAGGCAGTAACGCAGGCCGGTTCGTCCTTACGGGAAGCTGCTGGGGATAGCTTGCCGCAGAAACGGTCCTGACACTCAGTGTTTAACACAGGATAGTCGATGCCCTCGTTGTCCAGCTGCAGGACATGAACCCCGGCCAGACGGGGATTTAAGGGCCCGTGATCAAGCCAGTTGCAGGCCAGCTCGCAGCGCCTGCACCCCCGACAGTTCTCCTGGTGGATGATGATCCGCGGTTGGTAGACCATTTGCCGAACTCCTCCATGGGTTGGTGGTGCACAAAAAAATCCCCAAACTGCATGCAGTTTGGGGATTTTCCATCTCCTCAAATTTCTCGGGGTCAGATCAACCGGCAGGTCTTCTGGCTCGTGGATCGTCCTACTTTTCCGCGCCTTCCCTTGCCCCTTGGCCGCAAGCGGCGAAAGGCAAAGTGGCTGAGTGCGGATTTCGTCCCCACTTACAGCGGCGGGACCGCGCCGGATTTGCACCGGCTTCCCTTTTCAGGCCTTAACAGGCCACCGATTATCTGGATCCTAGCTGTGTGCACGTATGTGCTGTTGTTGGGTATATAGCCAAGGCTCACCTCTTGTGTCAACAGGCGGTATTACGGATACTCCGCATTCTTAACATTCTATAACAGCTGTATCACCATCCCGGGATCAGAGATCTTGAAGCAATCGCTGTCTGTTATTTCCCGGCCATCATGGCCTCAATATCTTCCTGCACGCTGCCGATGGGCTTGATGTCGAACTTGTCCACCAGGACCTGGGCCACAGTGGGGGACAGAAAGGCCGGCAGGGTTGGGCCCAGGCGGATGCCCTGCACGCCCAGGCTGAGCAGGGCCAAAAGCACGGCCACGGCCTTTTGCTCGTACCAGGCAATGTCGTAGGAGATGGGCAGGTCATTGATGCTCTCCACACCAAAGGCCTCCTTGAGCTTCAGGGCAATCACGGCCAGGGAGTAGGAGTCGTTGCACTGCCCGGCGTCCAGGACCCGGGGAATGCCGCCGATATCGCCCAAGTCCAGCTTATTGTACCGGTATTTGGCACAGCCGGCGGTCAGGATGACCGTATCCTGGGGCAGATTCTCGGCCACCTCCGTAAAGTAGCTGCGGGATTTCTGCCGGCCGTCACATCCGGCCATGACGATGAACCGCTTGATGGCTCCGGACTTGACCGCTTCCACCACCTTGTCGGCCAGGGCCAGGACCTGATTATGGGCAAACCCGCCCACGATCTTCCCGGACTCGATCTCTTCCGGGGCCTGACACTTCTTGGCCATTTCAATCACCGGAGTGAAATCCTTGCTTCCGCCGACCGGCCTGTCTTCGATGTGTCCGGCTCCTGGGTAGTTGACCACTCCGGTGGTGAACAGCCGATCCAGATAGGTGTTGTCCTTCTTGATCGGGATCAGGCAGTTGGTGGTCAGAATAATGGGCCCGTTAAAGGATTCGAATTCTTTGTTCTGCTGCCACCAGGATCCGCCGTAGTTGCCTACGAAATGGTCGTACTTCTTGAATTCCGGATAGCAGTTGGCCGGGAGCATCTCCCCGTGGGTGTACACATCCACGCCGGTTCCCTCGGTCTGCTTCAAGAGCTCTTCCATATCTTTGAGATCGTGGCCGCTGATCAGGATGCCCGGATTTTTGCCCACTCCGATATTTACTTCCGTGATCTCCGGTTGCCCATAGGCCGAAGTATTGGCCTCGTCCAGCAAAGCCATGGTCTGTACCGCCATGTCCCCGGCCTCCAAAACCAGCCCCACCATGTCCTCCACTGAGAGGTCCTTGGTTGTTGAGGCCAGAGCCTTCATCAGGAAGCTGTAGATCTCGTCCTTTTCCTGGCCCAGAATCGCAGCATGATCGGCATAGGCGGCGATGCCCTTGCTCCCGATGACCACAAGCTCTCTGAGAGATCGGACATCCTCGTTTTCCGTGGCCGTGATCCGCACCTCGTCGGACAGGGCCTTGGCCTTGATCTCCTCCTTGTCCTCAGAGGACCAGGTGGCACAGTCCGGCAAGGGATCAGGCAGATCACCTCCCAGCTTGGCCTTGACCGTCTCCCGAACCTTCAAGGCGTCCTTGATCCGGTCGATGATCACATCGTCGCTCCAGGCCACATTGGTGATGGTGGTGAACAGGGCCTTGCAGACAAAGTTCCCTGCCTCCCGATCCACGGTGCCCTTTTCCTGCAGCTTTTCCCCATAGACAGATATCCCCTTGCAGACGTAAATGAGCAGATCCTGCAGGTCGGCGGTTTCTTCCGGCTTGCCGCACACACCTTTGACTGTGCACCCTTCGTTCTTGGCTGTTTCCTGACATTGAAAACAAAACATGACTGTTCTCCTTGGAATTGAGATTTGAAAACTGAATGTGCTGTGCGTGAGAGTCATCAATACCCCAATGCGCAAGGTATTTCTTTGATCCACATCAAACAAACCCCTGCTCTTTATGCTTGGCGGCAATGGAATCCGCCAGGGCATCCAGGGCCTGGAGTTCCTGCTCCTTGGGCAGCCCCTTGCACAGAACCGGATCCAGGACCTCCACCTTGAGATTGGAGATCATCCCGGCCAGGGTATCCACAGTCTTGCCGCCCCAGCCGTAGGAGCCGATGATGGACACAAACTGGGCCTTGGGCCGCAGGGCATTGGCCAGCAAAGCGGCATAGGCGGCATATGGATGGGGTCCGGCGTGGATGGTGGGCGTACCGATAACGATTGTCCCGGCATCGACCAGAGAGATGGCCAGCTTGCCGATATCGGTCACTGTCAGGTTGAACTGCTCCACCCGCACTCCGCGTTCGACCAGGGCGGCCACCAAGTGATCGACCATGAGCTTGGTACTGCCGTGCATGGACACGTAGGGCAAAACCACGGTGTTGCGAGTCGTCCCATGCACCCAATCCTGATAGGCATCCAGGATAAAGGACGGCTCAGAATAGATCTGCCCGTGGCTGGGGGCGATCATGGATATGTCCAGGCCTTTGAGCTTGTCCAGGTTCTTGGCGATCTGTCTGCGAAAGGGCATCATGATTTCGGCAAAGTAACGCTTGGCCGCTTCGTAGACCCGGCCATGGTCCGAGACATAGAGCTCGCTGCTGGCGATGTGGGAACCGAAGAAGTCGCAAGAAAAAAGAATCTTGTCCTCTTCCAGATAGGTAACCATAGTTTCCGGCCAATGGACCCAGGGTGTATGTACGAACTGCAGGTTCTTGTCCCCCAGGGACACGCTCTGGCCGTCCTCCACAGTCATGAACTGGTCTTCCGGAAGATGGAGCAGATCCATGAGCATTCCCTTGGCCTTGGGGGTGCAGATGATGGTGGACTGGGGGAATTTGTCCACAACCAGAGGCAGGGATCCGGAGTGGTCCTGCTCTGCATGGTGGGAGACCAGGTAATCGATTGTCTGCACATCCTCGAGCTGGGATAAAAGGACATCGGCCATGGCCGGGTCCACGGTATCCAGCAGAGCCGTTTTTTCGCTGCCCTGAACAAGATAGACGTTGTAGCTGGTTCCATCCGGCAAGGGGATCAGGGAATCGAACAGCCTGCGGTCCCAATCCACAGCTCCCAGCCAATGAACCCTGTCTGTGATCTGGCGCTTTTTCATTTCAGGCCTCCTATCTGTTTTGGAATTCTTGAAATCCAACTTTCTATTAAAGCAAAAAATAGGTCAGAAGGCTGGATCCTTGGAGCAAAGAAGAAAGTCTTCAAGCTCACAGCGGATATAGGCCATGAGCAGATAGCTGAGGACCGGGAAAATGAGGAGGAGTCGTGGCATATGACCTTCCTGGGTTTGCCTGCAGTCTACAGCGCATGATAGCCGTTCCAATCTGCAAAAATTGGATATTCCTGAGGAAAGAGGGCGACTCTATCTCCTGAGCGGATAACTGCGTCCATTCCCACCGGGCGGTGATTTACCATGACCAGTTGAACATATTTTCTGGAGATATCCAGTCTTTTCAAGAGATCATGCAAGGAGCATTCATCCCCTGACACAAGATGCTGTACTCCGTTTTGGGGAGCTTGGGACCGCAGTGATCCAAAGGCTTGAATTTCTATCTGCGGCATATGAAAATCCTGGGTATTGGTTTTCAAATGTGTTGTCGACTGTTATAAAATATATTGAAAGCTTGGGTTATTCTTTGACCTGGATCAAAGATATTATCTGCAGCCGGGTATAAATTCATAGTCCATATACGGCATTGACTGACTATCCCAATATTTTTTCAGAGGAGGACATATATGAAATGCCCAGGTCAAGACAGCAGATTCTGGAAACAGGACGCCATATATGAGGCCAGGTGCCCGCAGTGCAATGAGACCGTTGAGTTCTTTAAAGACGACACAGCCCGCAAGTGCCCGCATTGCGGACACAGGTTCGTCAACCCGGAAATGGACTTCGGCTGCGCGGCGTATTGCCAGTTCGCCGAGCAGTGCCTGGGGGCCTTGCCTGAAGACATTCAGGAAAAACAGCAGGATTTGGTCAAGGACAAGGTGGGCATGCATGTACGGCGGGCATTAATGGACCAGCCCAAAAAGATGCAGCAGGCCCAAACGACGGCCAGATATGCGGAACGTCTGGGCAAGGATGCAGGCGGGGACATGGGGGCCATCATCATGGCCGCTCACCTCATGCATATTCCCAGCCCCAACCATTCAGAAACCGGCAACAGTGACAGCCAGGTCACAGCCGGCTCCATTCTGGAAAAGGTGGGAGCGAAAGAGACTGTGCAGGACAAGGTAAAGTCCATATTGGAGGCCCTGACCGGAATTACGCAGGACATGGAACCGGAAGCGTGTATTGTCCACGATGCAGACACGCTGGCCCTTATGGAAGAAGAAGCCAAAACAAACTCCTTGCCCAAAGAAGAGTTAGCACAGCGCATCCAGGGCGATTTCTTGACCGATCATGGTCAAGCCCTGGCCCGTCAGATACTGTTGCGATAATCGGTGGAGGAAGACATGCAAAAGCTCATCGTCGCCGTCATTGTCCTCATTGCCGCAATTTTTGTGGCCAGACGCCTGTACAAGGCTTTTCGCAGCCAAGGTGCGGATGCCTGCGGGTGCTCTGGCTGCTCCAAGTGCGATGTGCAGGCGTCCTGCACCCTGGAACACAAGAGTACCCCCAACGAGGATTCACCAAAAAATGAACAATGAGATGGGAGTATCGGAACGGGCCAAAGTCTTTCCTTGATTTTTTCGCCCATTTGCACTATTTTTCATATAGAATGAGATTCAAACAAAGAAAAGACTAAATTGAGATATCACAGTGTCTTATTTTTGAATATTATTTCTTATTCGGATTTCGCTTTGATTGTTTCGGATTTCGATATTCGTATTTCGTATTTCCGTGTCCTTGCATAGTGGGTCAAGTTTAAAACGAAAATCAACATTACAAATTGCCACTATATGGGACAGAACTTATAAGACACGGTAGTAGATGATAGGCTGAAGCTCAACGCCCTGAAGGAGTGTGCATGCGTAAACTGCTCAAGCCCCTGATTTTCATTCTCCTGGGGATAATCGTCGGCTTTCCGGTCTTCAGCATGGGCTACTACACCATGGTCCGCACCTCCACTCCGCAATTCTGCGCTTCCTGCCACGAGATCGAATACGCCTACGATACCTGGAAAACATCCACCCATGCCAACAACCCCAAGGGATTTGTTGCCGACTGCATGGACTGCCACCTGCCGGCTCCGGAAAACACCTTTGAGTTCTTCTATGCCAAGACCTACCACGGCATAAAAGACGTGGTGAAGCACTTCACCATGGATACCTCTGAATACGACCACGAAAAGAATCGCCAACGGGCCTACAAGGACATAGACAATTCGCAGTGCCGCAAGTGTCACCGCAATCTGCTGGAGATGGCCCATAAGCGGGGGGCCATGCTGGCCCACAAAACAGTGCTCTATCCCCAAGAGGGATATGACAAGAAGTGCGTGGACTGCCACGATGATTTGGTTCATTTCCCCAAAGAGAGCTATGCCTATGATCAGGCGGTGTTGGATGGTGAAAGTGCTGGGCTGTAATGCCCACTCAGCATGAGTTCTTGGCTGTTCACAAGGAGGAAGGTGTTATGCGAGGATGGTGCCGGATAGTTACGTGTACGTGTCTAGGGTTGGGGGTTGTCCTTTACTGGGGCATGGTTTGGGCTCAATCCGAAACAAACGCCACGACCACCAATCAATTAAAACAAAAGGAGTTCCGCATCGAGAGGTCCATGTCCAAGCAGGCCAAGGCCTGCATCATGTGCCACAAGCAGGAGCATCCGGCCCTGTTCGTCGACTGGGCCAACAGCCGCCACGCCTCGGCAAACATCACCTGCCTGGACTGCCACCAGGCCGAATCCCACGATCCGGATGTGAGCCAAAGCCATTTCGAGCAGTATCAAAGGGACGACATCAAGTGGGGAACGGCCGAGTATAAGGTGCCTATTGCTGCTGTGGTCACCCCCAAGGACTGTTCCCGTTGCCATCCGGACGAGGTCACCCAGTATTCCCGCAGCAAGCACGCCAATACCCTGGAAATCATCTGGAAGATAGATCCCTGGCTCAATGACGGCATGAACTCGGATTGGGAGCGCTCCTCGGGGTGCTTTTATTGCCACGGAACAGTTCTCAAACAGGACGAAGACGGAAAGCTGGACCCCATGACCTGGCCCAATGTGGGCGTTGGCAGAATCAATCTGGATGGGAGCAAGGGCAGCTGTACCTCCTGCCATACCAGGCACAGATTCTCGGTTATGGAAGCCAGAAAACCCGAGGCCTGCGGGCAGTGCCACCTGGGTCCCGACCATCCCCAGATCGAGATCTATGAAGAGTCCAAGCACGGGGATATTTACCACGCCTATGGAGACGAGTATAAGTGGGATTCCGCCCCTGGCACCTGGACTCCGGGAGTTGACTACCGGGGACCGACCTGCGCTTCCTGCCACATGTCCGGAGCCGGAGAAGTCATGACCACCCACGATGTCACCGAGCGCCTGTCCTGGGAAATCCAGGCCCCGCTCACGGTTCGGCCCTCAGAGTTCAAAGCCTTTCCAGCGGAGACCAACTGGAAAACAGAGCGGGAGAAGATGCAGGAGATCTGTACCCAGTGCCACGGAGAAACATGGGTCAAGGACCATTATGTGAAATTCGACAAGGTTGTTGAGGAATATAACGAAGTCTATTACAAGCCGGCCAAAAAGATGCTGGACAAACTGTATGCAGAAGACCTCTTGGACGATGAGAAATTCTTTGACGAAAAGCTGGAAGTGGAGTTCTACGAGCTCTGGCATCATGAAGGCCGGCGGGCCCGCATGGGAGCTGCCATGATGGCTCCTGATTACACCTGGTGGCACGGCTTTTATGAGGTCAAGCACCGCTATAACGAGTTCATGGCCGAAGCCAGGCACTTGCTCAAGACCGGAGAAAAGGCCCACAAGTACGAAGACTTCCCCAATGCCAGCGGAAATACAACCAAGCCGGAGGTGCTCTTTGGAGCCCAGGAATAAGGGCCAGGAAGTAGGAAAGATGCATTGACCGCGGAACACCTGGAAGACTGCGGTACAAAGAGGGCTCTCCTGATTTCCCGGGAGAGCCCTCTTTGATGTTTATGAATCATCTTTTTTTCAGCATGTTATAATCCTACCGGGTCAAGTGTGTACTATGCTCAGTCTGAACCTTTGTCCCCAGCCCAGCTGGGACATTCCTCCTTGACCTCAATGTGCGGCTTGATATCCAGAATGGGTGTACCGTCCAACATATCCAGGCCCTTGACATAAACGGCATTTCCTTCCACACCCAGAACCTCAACAACGGACAAGCCGACAGGGTTCGGCCGGCGGGGGGAACAGATGCTGAAAACCCCAAACGCCCTGTCTTTGTGCGGAGGGGTCTGAACCAGGAGTTTTTCCGAAAACTGCGGACTCTTGTGAAAGTGAAACAGGACCACTATACGCTGGCCGGGTTGAATATCCTTGAGGCCTTCGCTGTACTCCGGGTCCACCTCCAGGGTGCCCTGTACATCAGAGAGACTCCAGTGTCTGGGAAGGGTGGTTTCCTGTGTGCGAACCGTACCTATTGGGGTCATGGTGATGCTCATGCCTGTGCTCCGAACTCGAATTTGTGTTATTTTTTGTATAATCTTCACATGCGAGCATGATGGTGTCAAACTCCAAGGACCGCGGCAATCCTAACCCACAGCCTTCCTTGCCATCCTAGTACCGTGTCTTATAAGTTCTGTCCCCTATAGTGGCAATTTATAATGTTGATTTTCTATTTAAACTTGACCCACTATGCAACGACACGGAAATACGAAATACGAATATCGAAATCCGAAACAATCAAAGCGAAATGCGAATAAGAAATAATATTCAAAATAACACACTGTGATATCTCGATTTGTTTTTTCTTTGTTTTGAATTTTGTTTTTTTAAGTCATTTGTTCCGATTGTTTCGAATTTCGGATTTCGATATTCGAATTTAATAAACTTACAAATGAGATGGAGACGATTGCCAACGTTTGAGGCAATATTTTTAAGACGCAGTACTAGATACTGATAGAGATAATCAGGACATGCCACCAATGCGCACCCCTTTTTTCTTTCTCCTTATCCTCCTGGCCTGCAGCGGATGCACAATATTTTCTCCGCCTGAGAGGTCGGCGCGTCCTATAGATCTGCCTGCCTCCTATGCCTGGGCCGCAAACGGCACCGCCCCTGTGGATGCCTGGTGGAAGGCTTTCCACAGTCAGGAACTCAACCGTCTGGTGGACACGGCTGTGGATGCAAACCTGGATATCCGCTCCAGCTGGGCCAGACTGCGTCAAGCCAGGGCCACGGCCGTCCAGACCAGGGCCAGGCTCTTCCCCTCTCTGGATACAAGCCTGGAGGGTAGCCGCACCCGTACCTACCGGGACAGCGAT
>JBNJII010000075.1:0-13413 GCA_051749205.1 Thermodesulfobacteriota bacterium
AAATATGATCGGCTCATCTTTTGCGTTGAACAGATTTCATTTATGATCTGTACGGGAATCAAGGTGGGGCCAATGTGTTGATGGCATATTGGCCTTGCGAAAAAACGAAAAAAAGAGGTTATCCTTCCCATATTAAATAAAGGAGGTACACGTGACTTATACTATTTTTCCCATGGTTGTGGGTACCAAAGTCTTTGACAAGGGCATGATGACCTACCAGCACGACTATGGCCAGGAGTATACCATCCCTATCTACTCCTGGTATATCCAGGGAGGAGACAAGAATATCCTGGTGGATACCGGGGAAATGCATCCCATTCAGTCCGAAGCCAGGGAGATGGCTGTCGGCAGTCCAATTGTGACATTTGAGCAGGGCCTGGCCAAATTCGGGCTCAGGCCTGAAGATATTGATGTGGTCATCCATACCCATCTGCACAACGACCACTGCGAAAATGATTCCAAGTGCACAAATGCTGTGTTTTACTGTCACAGCCGGGAACTGGAGATCGTCCACAATCCCCATCCTCTCGATTTTCGATATCTGGAAGACTTTATTGAGGACGTAGAAGAAAACGGGCAGATCCAGACGGCTGTCGACGGCCAGGAGATCCTCCCCGGCATCCGGGTCATGCATACGCCGGTACACACTGAGGGAGGACTCACGGTTTGGATTCAAACCGAACAGGGCCTGGCAGCTATTACCGGTTTTTGCGTGATTGAAGAAAACTTCTTTCCTCCGCCTCAGATCCGGGGAATGGAAATGGAGGTCATCCCACCGGGAACAGTGGTCAATACCTATCATGCCTACGACATCATGCGGCGGGTCAAAGAGCAGGCGGACATCATTATTCCTCTGCATGAGCCTAAGTTTGCAGCTATGGAGCACATACCATGATCCAACAAAAGATGAACTGCATGTGTCCTAACCTGCCTATAGTCTCAAGCTAGGATCACACTTTTGAGCTATGTACCCCAAACATACCTTAACTGCCCGGGATGAGGCATACTCTTGGCTCACGGTCTGGATGAACAACAATGATCTGGTTCTGTGGGGAGTTGCTGATCTGCAGGGACTTGGTGCCCCGAATGATGCCAAGGGGCGGGCATACCCTCTGGCAGTATCCTTGGCCGTGCCTATGGATCCGAGGGTTATGTCCAGTGTCAGAGATGGACCGAATCAGGCCTATGCCAATGAATATGCCAGAGTGAACAAGCAGATAACCCAACTCTCCACACAACTGGCCAAGGCAATGCAGAACCGTGGAGCTGGGGCTCAGGCCTTGGCCGCATCCAGCCGAACAGACCCGGTGCAAATCCGGGGAGACTTTCCGCATAAGACTGCAGCCACCAGGTCCGGGTTGGGCTGGATCGGCCGCAATTGTCAGCTGATCAGCCGACCTTTCGGTCCCTGGGTCCGGTTAGGGACCGTTTTTACCCATATGGACCTGCCGGCAGGCAAGCCCCAGGAAAAAAGCTTTTGCGGCCGGTGCATGCGTTGCGTGGAGGCCTGTCCGGCCGGAGCCCTGCAAGGAAACACCTGGTCACCCCAGACTCCCCGGCAGGACCTGCTGGATGTCCTGGCCTGTGATGCGTGGAAAAAGAGACACTACGCCGCGTTTCACAACGGCCATAATTGCGGCATCTGTGCATCCGTTTGCCCCTATGGCCTCAAAACCCTCTCCAAAAACCAAAAATAATTCATAAGCCTCCTTTCTGCAGCCAGGGGATGGTTTGCCAAACCATGATTTTTGATGTATAAACTGTTAAAGTTTACATTATTGTGGTGTCCTGCCAAGGTGTCTGGTCATTGAACAATGGAGGCGTTATGCAAAACGTTCTGAAAATGGGTTTTTGGGGCTTGGGGCTCGCTCTTTTTCTAGTCTGCGGCCAGGTCGGGGCAGTTTTTGGCGATGTACGGGTGGTTCAAGGTCCGACCCCGATTCCCAATGGGGATGCGCAGTCAGCCAAGGATTTGACCCTGGCCAACGACCAATTGGCTGTGGCCTTTGCCGTGGAGACCGGAGCTCCCTGGGGTGTGGCCCGGGGAGGGATTCTGGATGGGGCTGTGGTCCAAGACGGGGAGATGGAACTGGATCATGTGACCCTAATCGATTTCATTCCCAATAACTGGTCCAGCTGGCCCACCACCTATCAACGGGTAGAGGTGGTCCAGGATACCCCGGAAAAAGGGGTTGTCCGGACCCAACGGGATTGGGGGCAGTGCGATTTGATTACCACTTACACCTTGCGGAAGGGCTCGGACCGAATGCACTTGAAGACGACCATGACAAATACCGGAGAGAAGCCGGAAGAGGACATTTTATCCGGATATGTCCTGTGGTGCACAGGAGGTTCGCATTTTGGGCCGGCCGGCTTGGCCGGACGGGAGGAAGGCTCCAGGAAAGGGACCTTGAGCGATTGGAGTGTGACCTATGACCGGGACTGGGCAGTGACCATTCATGCCCCGTACTTCGATCACTTTGATTACGAAGGCAGGGATCTGTATCTCAAACACACCCTTAAGCCAGGGGAATCCAGGACCTTTGAAGGCTGGCTGCAGATCACTCCATCCGGTGACTTGGCTCCGGTGATGCAGGCCGAGATTGAGCGCAAGGACCTGTCTCAGGGAACAGTGCAGGGCACGGTGAGCACCAAGGATGGGACACCGGTGGATGACCCCTATGTCGTGATTCGCAAAGAGGGAGAGACCTACACCTGGGCCAAAGGAAGCGATGGAAAGTTGGCCACAGATCTTCCTGTAGGTGAGTATGAGATCTATGCCACCGCTCAGGGCCATGCACCGTCCAAGACACACCAGATAACTGTGAAAGATGCCGAAACCACGGAGTTGTCCTTTGCCGACTTACAGAGTCCGGGACAGGTGTCTTTTACGATCACAGAGTCCGGGACAGGTCTTCCTTTGGATGCGCGCATATCCATCAGTGAAGGCGTACAGCCGGTCATCGGGTTTTTGGGAAAGAAGATCTTTTATACCGAACTGGAAGAACAGGGCATGTGCCAGGCTTCTTTGGCCCCAGGCGACTACATATTTCAGGTAACGGCCGGGGCGCCCTTTATCAGCCAGACGCAAAAAGTGAAACTCCACATCCCGGGAAATGACAATGTGCAGGCGGATGTGCAGGTGGATTCCCTGTCCAGGCCTCAAAGCATGAATTGGTACGGGGTGGACCTTCACCATCATTCGGATCAGTTGGACGGAAAAACCCCTCCGGAGCTCCTGGTCCGTTCCCAGTTGGCGGCCGGACTGGATTTTATATTCTTAAGCGACCACGACACCACCATCAACCACTTCCAAGTTTGGGAGCTGGCAAAGAGACGGGGAATACCCTTTGTTCCGGCCATTGAGATTTCTCCCTCCTGGGGACATTTCAATGCCTATCCTCTGCAACTGGGCTTGCCCTGGACCGAGGATACCAGTCAGGCTGATGTGCAGACCCTGTTTGCCGCTGCCCGGGACATGGGAGCAAAGGTGATCGGGGTCAACCATCCCTTCATCAAATACGGTTATTTTGAAAATTTGGAAAAAAACAGTACTCAGGGTGGATTCCATCCAGGATTTGATCTCATTGAGCTCAACGGCGCAGTGGACTATGAAAAGGCTCTGCACAAAGCCTGGGCCATGTGGAATAAGGGCTGGGACACCTATCTTCAGGCTGGGACGGACGCCCATGATGTAATGCTGGAAAAAGAGATCTCCGGTTCCATGCGCACCATGGCCTATATCCCTGGGGCGGTGACGGTGGAGAACCTGGTCCAGGCGGTACAGGCCGGACACAGCTATGCCACCACTGGACCGCTGGTATATCCGCAAGGTCCGCTTTTCGGAGAAACTCTGGTCGTGAAGCCTGGATGCAGCCTTCAACTTCCTTTTGAGGTGGCTTCCGCTCAGGGACTGGAACAAGCAGAGATTATCCACAATGGAAAAATTGCCCAAACCGTGAGCTTCGAGGACAATCCACAGCGGGCAGAGCTGTCCTTGGATCTGGATATTTCCGAGGACGGCTGGGTGGCCCTGGTGGTCAAGGACAAAGAGGGCGATGCCGCCTATACCAATCCCATCTGGTTTGATGTACGCAAATATTCTGCCGCAAAGAAGGAATAGCTTTCACGGTAAAATCTCCGAAGAATGCTGCGACGCAAAACAGCCGCCCCGGATGGGGCGGCCTTTTTGCGTCTTTGCCGATTGTGTTTTTAAGCTTTGCAAACCGAAATCTTTTTATTGGACCAGTCAGCTGAATCGCTCATGCATAGACTTCTGAGCACATCAACGCATATAATTCCTTGTCTATAAGTTGAAGCGACTGATGAAGAAGACGGCAATCAACTGCTATGGGAGTTATTTTTGTGAACTGCGGATTTGGGAGAAAGGAGGCGGTCTTTAAGGACTTTTTGGTCATAGGCCTTGAGCAGGTCGTCTTTAGTCAGGATTCCCACTACATGATTATCCTGGTCTACTACCGGAAACATGGAGTAGGAATGCTCTTCAAAGAGATGCATGGCCTTTTCCATATTGTCCCAGCTGGTAATAGTCGTGACTTTTGCGGTCATCAAATCGGCTGCGATCAGGCTTTCCTTGAGATCATCAAAATAGAGCAAGGCCTCGCGCACGTCCCGGAGGGAGAGCACGCCTGCAAGCCGATGTTGTGTATCTTCGACCACAAAATGGGGATAGGGGGTGGAGGACATCTCTTCCACAACGGCCTGTAAGGGAGCTTTAAGGGACAGTTTGGGCACAGTGTGGCGCATAAAGTCCTTGACGTACAGATCGCGCAAAATGCTTACATCGTGTCCGCGGACAATATTTACTCCCCGTCGTAGCAGTTTCATTTCATAGGCGGAAACCCCAAACAGGAGGCGGACGACCAGGGTGGCGCTGATGCAGGAGACCATCAAGGGCAGGATGATCTGAGAATGCAAGGTGAGCTCGAAGATGGTCACTATGGCAGTGATGGGGGCCAGGGTGGTTCCCGAGACTACAGCCCCCATGCCGGCGAGAGCGAAATAGGCTGGGTGCAGATTCAGGTCCGGCCAGACAAAATTGAGGATGGAGCCTGTCACTGTTCCCAAGGTGGCCCCTAAATACAGAGAGGGAGCAAATATGCCGCCACTCATACCCGAGCCTATACAGGTGGAAGTGGCTACCAGCTTGCATGCAAGCAAGATAAGCCCCAAGCGCAGGGGCAGGCTTCCATCCAAGGCTGAATTCACTGTGTCATATCCAACCCCCATGACTTGAGGGGAAAATAAGGCTATGCAGCCCAAGATGAGGCCGCCCAGGGCCGGGCATAGCCACTGAGGCACAGGCAGGCGGGTGAAGATGTTTTCAGCCGTAAATATGGCCCGGACAAAAACAATAGACACCAAACCGGCCAAAAGACCCAAAATAAGATAGCCAGAGATCTGCAGATAGTTTGTCAGCTCAAAATCTATGATCCGGAAGGCGGGAAAATTACCCCAAAATATCCGGGACAAGACAGATCCGGTGATGGAGGCAATGACAATGTGACTGATGTTGGCAACCTCTATATTTAAGAGGATGATTTCCATGGCAAAAACCGCCCCTGTGATCGGGGCGTTAAAGGTTGCGGAGATCCCTGCTGCCGCCCCGCAGGCCAGACACAGCCTGCGCAGTTCAGGAGAGAGGTCGAAAAGCTGGGCCACAGAGGAACCCACCGAAGAGCCTATCTGGACAATGGGGCCTTCTCGTCCTACCGAGGCCCCGCAAGCCAGGAGCAAGCTGGTAATCAGCCCCTTGAGAAACGTGACCCGGTGGCGAATGGTGCTTTGTTTGGTGGTCACGGAGAGGATGACTTCCGGGACCCCTGGGCCGCGGGCTTCAGGAACGAAAAAGGAGATGATCGGACCGGCCACCAGGCCCCCAAAGGTGGGTACAAGCAAGATCTGCCACCAGGGAGCGTCAAGGACTTGCTGTGTAAATGATGTCCCTTCCGGCCAGAAGACCATCTGCATCACTTCAATCAAGGTCCGGAAGAGCAAGGCCCCAACTGCGGCCAAAAAACCGATGCAGACTGCAAAGAACAACAGGGATAGATCATACCGGGTACGGCTGCTTGGCAAGGGGCGCAGGGCGGATTTGAGTGAGTTCATTATTGCAATGCACAAAATGAGGTACCTTGTTCATGCGAGGAGAGGACGTGGTTTGCGGTTCACGAGGCCTGTGATCCAGCATCCTACCTGCAAGTATTCAATTTGCCAACATAATGTGTATATCTTTCCATTTTTCTGCTCGTAGCTCCTCTTTGTGCATTAAAATCATACTTAAATTGTATCTTATTAAGAGCTTCTTTGTATCCATTGCTCGGTTCTGCCTTTTAGGATGTATTATTAGGAAAATGGGTTGCGCTTTGTGTTTTTTTATGCTTTCCTGATAGTGAATAGGTATGTCTTTTCAAATTCAGGGAGGTGGCTTATGAACAAGCAAATCTTGAATTATGAGACCATGATCCGAATTACCAAGGCAATCGGTCATTCCCGGGACCCGGAAGAAGTGACCTTGATGGCAGTTGAGGCTATTAAAACCGGATTGGGGGCCAAAGCATGTGCATTGTTTCTTGTGGACAAGAAATCCAAAGAACTCAAGGTGGCGGCTTCTTTTGGATTGAGCCAAGAATATCTGGACAAAGGTCCGGTCAGCGCCTTGAAATCCCTGGCCGCTTCTTTGGAGGACGGTCCTGTGGCCGTGTATGATGTGACCGATGATCCGAGAATCCAATACCCGGAAGCTGCCCAGAAGGAAGGGATCGCTTCCATCCTCTCCGTGCCCATCTTTATGAAAGGGCATGTGGTAGGAGCTTTACGGGTGTATACGGCTGAGCCATGGGAATGTACCATGGAAGATGTGAACTATGTTCAGGCCCTGGCCCAGATCGTGGGGGTGACCATTGAGATGAGTCGCTTGTATCAGGGCCAGAAGGAAGCCCTGGAGGTTATGAAGAGCCTGAAGCAGACTGAACAGGCCATGCGCTCTCGCAGGACACCATATGAAGGGGTCCCGGTCAGTGTGACGACCAAACAGAAGAGCAAGAAAGAAGCCTCGGTCTGAGACATCGAGGAGGCAGTTTTCAGTGCAGCCGGGGGCTGCGCTGAAAACTGCTGTGTAATTGGCTCGTACTGCGTCTCAAAAATGTTGCCTCGATTCAAATTGCCACCACATGAGAGACAAGAAGACTTGTAAGACACGGTACTCGTTACAAGGGAGTTGTGGATATGAGTGCTATTTCCTTTGTCACCCGAGGTAAGAGGATTTTGGTGGCTTTGGACGGCTCAGTTCCCAGCAAGAGGGCCTTGGAGAATGCCGTGAGCGGGAGTCGGGAGCCAAAATATATTTGATCCGGGTTTTGGGCCTGCATCAGGAAGAAGGAGAGCCGATCTCCAAGAGCGGACAAAAGCTTTTGCAAGAATTGAAGAAAAGCCTGGACCAAACCAAGGCGGAAGTGGAAAAGCAGGGTATGGAATGCGAGACTCTGGTCCATATCGGACCAGAGATCGATCAGTTCATTATTCAGGAAGCCAAGAATAATCACATTGATCTTATTGCTATGGGCACCCACGGTCGAAGTGGGCTTTCAGGACTGCTCATGGGCAGTGTGGCCCGGAAGGTCTTCTGCCGGGCCCCGTGTCCGGTAATGATTATCCCCCCCTTGCAGGCCCAAGATGGGTGAGCATTAGAAAAGTTCAGTATAGACTTTTCGGCTGAATCGTTGAATGATCCGAGTTCCGGCTCCGTTGCGCACGGCCTGTAGGACGCCATTGTACTCCATAGGGACTGTTCCGGCCAGCATGGTGATCGGAACATGGGAAAAGGCCTCGGGCACCAATGGGGTGCTGGGCCCGAGCATGACTGTGCGTACATCTCTGGAAGTATGGGTCAGTATTTCTTCTGTGCTTTGATTCAATATGGATGTGGAGGTCAGGAAAAGGACCTCCGCCCAATTGCCGAGTTTTTCGCAAAACCGGTCAAAGTTGCCCATTCCCCGGGCTTTGTCGATGATTTCCAGCTCTGCCCCCCTGGCTTGGAAAGCTTTCATGAGCGGTCCGAAATACCCCACCATGGCTACCCGAGTCCCGCGCTCAACTCCCAGCTTGTCGAAAAGGTTTTGGTTGGTTTCGTCTTGAGGCATATTGCCAGCTGCCTCGTGGTTGAGGGCATTGATCAGAGCCAGAGCCATGCTCCTTTTCAGGGGGATGCTGTCCAGGATGCCTGGTAAAAGATCTATGGCTAAGCGGTCTTCGAAAAAGCCCTGAGTGTCATGGGCCAAGCAGGCCTGTTTTCCGTTTTCCAGCCAGGTATAGGCCACCCCTAATCCACCGTCTGATGTGCATACTGCTGTATAGGCCAGTCCTAAGCAAAGGGTCTTTACTTTCACTTGGTAGGCTTTTTCTTCAAAGAGGTCATAAAGTGTGCGGTCGAGTTGCATTGGTTGGTGCCTCCATGGGATATAGCAACGTGATATCAGCGTGCAAAGAGTGCAAAACTTTTTGCCCTTGTGAGTAAATCTATGCATGGTTTGATCACAAAGGGAATAGAAAATCAAATAGCGCAATCCTGACCAGGTTAAAATTATGGTGGATTTTTTTAAAAATTTTCAACAGGATATTGCAGGGATTGACAGGGGGACAAATGAATAGTAATCAATATCAAAAGTAAGCAAAGGAGTTGCATGTATGTATTTTCAGCAAATTACTGTTCCGGGGCTGGGCTGTAATTCCTATGTTCTGGGCTGTCCGGCTGCGCGGCAGATGGTGGTGGTGGACCCCAAGCGGGATGTGCAGGGTTATATGGATATTTCCCGGAATGAGGGAATGAAAATTACCCACATTATTGAGACCCATATCCATGCCGACCATGTCAGCGGGCAGCAGGAGCTCAAATCGCGGACAGGGGCAGATATCTGCGTTCTGGATTCCTCGCCTGTTGAGTACGAGCATACCAGGCTCACGGAAGGACAGCGTATTGAGTTCGGGGCTGTGCGCATGGAGGTGATCGCCACTCCTGGGCATACTCCGCAATCCCTCTCTCTTATAGTATCGGATTTGATGCGTTCCCAGGACCCGTGGATGCTTTTGACCGGAGATCTGCTCTTTGTCGGGGCCATAGGCCGGCCGGATCTGGCTGGAGCGGAGATTCTGGACGAACAAGTGTATAATCTGTATAATTCTTTGTATGAAAAAGTGGGCCGGCTGCCCGATTATCTGGAGGTTTATCCGGCCCATGGGCAGGGGTCGTTGTGCGGCAAGGGACTCAGCTCCAAGACATCGAGTACTCTTGGTTATGAACGCCGCACCCAATCCGCTTTGCAATATTCTGATTTCGAGTCATTTCGTCGGGACATGTCCGGGGAGTTTCCGGTTCGGCCCAAGAGCTTTACCCATATCATAGAAACCAACCGTCAAGGTCCGCCTCTTCTGGAGCGCTGCCCTCTGGAGCGGGCTCTCAACCCGGACCGATTTCAGGAGCTTTGGGAGCAAAAGGCC
Source organism: Thermodesulfobacteriota bacterium (assembly GCA_051749205.1). GTDB lineage: Bacteria > Desulfobacterota > Desulfovibrionia > Desulfovibrionales > Desulfothermaceae > Desulfovermiculus. The sequence continues at coordinate 9,517 of JBNJII010000075.1, forward strand.
ACCATAATCGATACCCGGGATACTGGAGCTTTTGGCGGGTTTCATGTTCCGGGCAGCATCAACATCGGCTTTGAAAAGCAGATGGCCAATTGGATCGGCATGGTCGTCGATCCCTTGGCCGATATATTGCTTGTGGTGGATGATCGGGAAAAGTACGAACAGATGACTGTTGAGCTGCATCGCATAGGCTACGACAATATCCATGGATACCTGGCTGGAGGGATGTCCGCCTGGATCAGCCACGGCATGCCCATCGACAGTCTCTCCCCGATTTCCGTGCATGAGCTCAAGGCCAAAATGGACCGTCAGGATGTCGGTCCGATCATAGATGTGCGCACACCGGAAGAGCGGGCCAACGGGTTTGTGCCCAATTCCAGGCATGTACCTATGACCTCTATCCTGGAATCGTCGTTGGACGAGACCAAAGACCAGGAGGTGGTTTTGGTCTGCGGCTCCGGATACCGGGCCAATATTGTGGCCAGCCGCCTCAAGCAGGATGGCTTCACCCATGTGCACAGCCTGGCCGGGGGTGTTGGAGCCTGGAACAATGCCGGCTACAGTTTGGAGCAGGAAGCACAAATGGCTGCCTGATGTATGTATCCAAGTAACCTGAATGAGTTGTACCTAGAATACATGACCAAAAGGAGACACTACATGACAGACCAAAAGCCACATCCGACCACCAATGATGCCGGGATTCCGGTGTCCAGCGACGAGCATTCACTAACCGTGGGACCTGACGGTCCGATTCTGCTCCAAGATCACTATCTCATGGAACAGATGGCCAACTTCAATCGGGAGATGATCCCGGATCGCCAGCCCCATGCCAAGGGCTCCGGGGCCTTTGGGCACTTTGAAGTCACCCAGGATGTCAGCGCCTATACCAAGGCGGCCGTGTTTCAACCAGGCACCAAGACCGATGTTCTGGCCCGGTTCTCCACAGTGGCCGGGGAGGCCGGCAGTCCGGACACCTGGAGGGACGTGCGCGGTTTTGCCCTCAAGTTCTACACCACTGAGGGCAACTACGACATGGTGGGCAACAACACCCCGGTGTTCTTTATCCGGGACCCCATGAAATTCCAGCACTTCATCCATTCCCAAAAGCGCCGGGCGGACAGTGGCCTTCGGGATCACGACATGCAGTGGGACTTCTGGACCCAATCTCCGGAGTCCGCGCATCAGGTGACCATTTTGATGAGCGATCGCGGGGTGCCCAAGAGCTATCGGCATATGAACGGCTACACCAGCCATACTTACATGTGGGTCAATGCCCAGGGCGAGAAGTTTTGGGTCAAGTATCACTTCAAAACCGATCAGGGCATCGATTTTTTGACCGATGAAGAGGCGGATCGGATGGCCGGTCAGGATCCGGATTACCACCGTCGCGACCTGTGTGAGGCCATAAAAAGGGGAGACAATCCCAGCTGGACTCTCAAGGTGCAGATTATGCCTTTTGAGGAGGCCAAGAACTATCGTTTCAATCCCTTTGATCTGACCAAGGTCTGGCCCCACACCGACTATCCTGTGCACGAGGTCGGTCGGCTGACCCTGACCCGCAATCCGGAGGATTTTCATACCCAGATCGAGCAGGCGGCTTTTGAGCCGAACAGCTTTCCCCCGGGGATCGGTCCCAGTCCGGACAAGATGCTCCTGGCCCGCCTGATGTCCTACGCCGACGCCCACCGGGCCCGCCTGGGGGTCAACTACAAGCAGATCCCGGTCAATAGGCCCATCGTCCCGGTGCACAGCTACAGCAAGGGAGGGAAGATGCGGATGGAGAACGTCTCCGATCCGGTATATGCCCCCAACACCAAGGGAGGTCCAAAGGCAGATCCACAACGCTATCCTGAGCAGGCTGTCTGGTCTGCCGATGGCGAGTTCACTCGGGCCGCCTATACCCTGCGCAAGGATGACGATGATTTCGGACAGCCCGGGACCTTGGTCCGGGAGGTCATGGACGATGCCCAACGCGATCGGCTGGTAACCAATGTGGTCAATCACCTCAAAAATGGGGTCACCGAGCCTGTTCTCCAGCGGGCCTTTGAGTACTGGAAGAATATCGACAAAGATGTCGGCGAGCGGATCGAAAAAGGGGTCAGGGGCAGCTGATGATAATGTATCCTTTCCTCTTAACCAGAGGGTGATTCGGTGGAGAGGAGTTAGGTGACAATAGTTCCCGAAAGCCCCTGTGAAAGCCCTCCTGAAGAACTTCAGGAGGGCTTTTGCGTTCCCTCGACAGGGACCATCATTTCAGATAGTACTCGAAAAAAGTTCGCATCTGAACCAATCTAGAGGTGTCATGTCTGGCTCATATCTCAAGTACTGATTATTCCGGCAACTCTTTTTTGTCCGCTTTGGGGCAAAAAAGAGTTCAGATTTGGCGGAGGCAAAGCTGAATTGAAATAAGACTCGGATTGAGCTATGCATTCCATATTTATTGTCGGACTTATTATCTTTGTCGGTTTTGTTCTTGGAGAGCTGGCTGAAAAAGCCCGCCTGCCAAAAATCAGCGGTTACATTTTAGCCGGGATCCTGCTCAACCCGCGTCTTTTGCCCATCATTCCGGATCCGTTTACCAAACACACAGATCTGATTACAGACATTGCCCTGTCCTTTATAACCTTTTCAGTGGGCGGCACTCTTCTGGTTTCCAGAATCAAAAGGCTTGGACGGACCATTGTGTTGACTGCTTTGTTTGAAGCTGAACTCGCCTTGATCTTTGTCCTCTCAGGCTTTCTCCTGGTTCAGGTTATTTTTGGAACAACCCTGACCCATATCCAAACGGCCCTGATGCTGCCTTTGAGTGTTCTGCTGGGTTCCCTGGCTCTGCCCACGGATCCGTCGGCTACTTTGGCCGTGACCCATGAATACAAGGCCCGAGGCGATCTTCCTTCCACAGTCATGGGCGTGGCTGCACTCGACGATGCTTTAGGAATCGTCAACTACAGCCTCTGTATAGCCGTGGCTCAAGTGTTGCTGACAGAAGCAGATTTGAACTGGACGACAGCGGTAGCCCATCCGATCTTAGAGATTTTGGGAGGCGTTCTTCTGGGACTCATGTCTGGCTGGGTCTTTAACTGTTTTTTTGGGTACCTGCAGGAAGAAAGCGAAGGCTCTCTTATTGTCATAGTAGCTGCATCACTCATGTTGTGTTTCGGGAGTGCCAAAGTCTTGGGGTGTGATGAGCTGTTAAGTACAATGGCCATGGGCTGCATTGTTGCGAACTTGAATCCTGTACAGGACAGGATCTTTCACATGATAGAGCGCTATACAGAAGAGCTTATTTTTGTTCTCTTTTTTACTCTAAGCGGCATGCATCTTATGTTTTCAGCTGTCCAAGGGGCTGTTGTGCTTATCTGTCTATTTGTCCTCTTCAGGCTATGTGGGAAAATAGTGGGAAGCTTGGTTGGGGCACGATTGGCCAAAGCTCCGAAAAATATACGTAATTATGTTGGTATGTGCCTTGTTCCCCAAGGGGGGATCGTCATCGGATTGGCTTTAAGTATGCGAGAGATTCCTGTTTTTCAGGAGTTTTCTGATCTTTTGATTGGGATCATCATCGGCTCAGTTATCATTCATGAACTCATTGGACCGATTTTGGCAAAAATGGCCCTTTTCAAAGCACGCGCCATAAAGCAATAAGTCAACAATGCAAGCTCTAAACTCCAGGGGACGGGACTGAAGATGGAAACAAGCATAGATCTGCTCAAAGACATTGTACTTTTTGAAGGTGTTGCCCCTGAAGACCTTCGTTTGCTGGCCGAACGGAGCACCAAACGAAGCTATGCCTTGGGCAGCTATCTATTTCACTTTGGGGCTCCAAGGACTGAGATATCGATCATTTTCCAGGGAGAAGTCGAGATCCTGCGCGGGGTGGGTGAAGCCCAGCAAGTGGTG
>JBNJII010000076.1:0-13023 GCA_051749205.1 Thermodesulfobacteriota bacterium
GTAAAGGGCAACCCGTTTATCGTGGCTGTGAACAACAACCCCAAGGCCCCCATATTCCAGGTTGCCGACGTGGGTGTGGTCGAAGACATGCTGGATTTCCTCCCTGAGCTGAAAGAGAAGGTGGAGGAGATGAAATAAATGCACAAGGCGGAAATATAACCGCCTTGTACATGTATTTTCTAACGAACACGGGCGGGTATGGATATTTCCCTTGATGTCAGCAGACACTGCGTGCTCTCAGCTGCCAAACGGGCCTACAGCCGGGCCGTAAACCAGGCCTTGAGGGAGCCGGATATCGATCCGGAACTGGAAGCCAGAATCGAGGTTTTGAAAACAGCTCTGGAACATATGGATCTGGCCGGCCTGCGCGGGAAGTATCCGGAATTAGCCGGTGGACATGACCCAGACCTTCGGCTGCAAAGAGATGATCTGGGCAAAACGAAGATTCTCCTGCACGGCAAAACACTCCAGATGATAGATAAATAAAAAAGGCGGCCGCGATGGCCGCCTTTTTTATTTATGGTCTTTCCAGAGTCATGGCGTAGCCCATGCCCCCGCCGATGCATAAGGTTCCCAAGCCTTTGGACAGATTCTGCCGTTTCATACCCATGGCCAGGGTCAAAACGATTCTGGCTCCGGTGCACCCAATAGGATGGCCAATGGAGATGCCGCTGCCATTGGGGTTGGTTTTGGCCTCATCCATGCCCAGCTCCCGGATACAGGCCAGGGCCTGGGAGGCAAAGGCCTCGTTCAGTTCCACAACGTCCACATCTGAGATAGACCATCCGGACTTGTCCAAGGCCAGTCTGGTGGCCGGAATGACCCCCAGACCCATATAGGCCGGGTCGATGGCTCCCGGGGAGAAACTTTTGATCACTGCCAGGGGCTCAAGGCCCATGGCTTCGGCCTTTTCCCGGCTCATGAGCAGCAGAGCCGCCCCGGCGTCATTGATGCCGGAGGCATTGCCGGCAGTGACTGTGCCGTCTTTTTGAAACACTGTGGGCAGCTTGCCCATCTTTTCCATGGTCGTGTCCATGGGTCGCTCATCGGTATCAAAGACAATGGGGTCTTTTTTGCGTTGCGGAATGGTCACTGGCACGATCTCGTCCTTGAGAATTTTGGACTCTATGGCCGCTCTGGCCCGTTTGTGGCTTTCCAGACCCAGCTTATCCTGTTCTTCCCGACTTATACCGTACAGCTGGGCAATATTTTCAGCTGTCATACCCATGTGATAGCCATAGTAGAGCTCCCACAGCCCGTCATGGACCATAAGGTCCTTGGCTTCGGCGTTGAACATCCGGGCCCCTTCCCTGAGTTTGGGCAGAGCGTAAGGAGCCATGCTCATGTTTTCCATACCCCCGGCCACGATGACCTCGGCATCTCCGCAGCGTATGGCCTGCACACCAAGGGCTACGGCCTTCATGCCCGAGGCGCAGACTTTATTCACGGTAAAGGCCGGGGTTTCCTTGGGCATGCCGGCGTAGATGGTGGCCTGGCGGGCCGGATTCTGCCCCTGTCCAGCCTGGAGGACATTGCCCATGATGACTTCATCCACATCGATTTCCCGGTGGGAATCGTCCCACTGGCGGTATTTGGCTTCCAGATCGATGATTCCGGCACCTTGAAGCTTGTCCGGAGCATTGTCCAGCATGGATTGCGCGCCCTTGGGTCTGAGGCTGGCTTTTTTGAGAGTCTCTCGGATGCACACTGCGCCCAGTTCGGCCGCTGGTACGGATTTGAGGGTGCCCAGAAAATTGCCCACTGCTGTCCGGGCCCCACTGACAATGACCACGTCCTTCATAATATGCCTCCTTTCAAGTTCCATATAGGCTTTAGTGGGTGAGATGGGAGAGCTGATAGCACGGAAGTCAGGCAAAGGGCAACTGAAGGGCAGAGATCCGAGTAGAGGACAAGGTAAAGGGGAGGGGGTACAAAAAAAAAGCCCTGACCTCACAGGTCAGGGCTGAATTTTTATGGCTCCCCGGGACGGATTTGAACCGCCAACCTAGTGGTTAACAGCCACCCGCTCTGCCGATTGAGCTACCGGGGAACGTCGCGAACACAAAGACGTATAAACAAAACCAAGACACCAGTCAACCATTTTTTTTATGTATATGCCAATAGTTTTTGGCATTTCCTGTCTTGACACAAATATCTGGCAAATCTAAACTCCTGGGCTATAACTTTCTGTCCGGTAGATAACTTTTCCTCGATTTTCCGCCCTTTACATCCTGGGCTGCAAAAAACTCTTGAAGGAGGCATAGTGATGGGAGTCCGCCTCGTGCAACCAACGCCGTCCGCATACCAGTATCCGTTATTGATCAAAAACCTTATCAAGCCGGCCCAGATAAATTTCCCAGATCGGGAAATCATCTTCCGGGACCAGCACAGCTATACATATCGCGATTTTGCACGGCGGGTGAATAAGCTGGCCAATATGCTGGAAAGTCAAGGGGTAAAGCAGGGAGATGTGGTGGCGGTCATGGATTGGGACAGCCATCGCTATCTGGAGTGTTTCTTTGGGGTGCCTATGATGGGGGCGGTCCTGCATACGGTCAATATCCGCCTCTCTCCGGAGCAGCTCCTGTACACCATCAACCACGCCCAGGACGATGTGATTCTGGTCAATGCCGATTTCTTGCCCTTGTTGGAGGGAATCAAGGATCAGATAGAGACAGTGAAGAAAATCATTGTTCTCAATGACGGATCAAAATCCCCGGAGACCAGCCTGGACCTGGCTGGGGACTACGACCAGCTTGTGGACAAAGCCGATGATGCATACGAATTTCCGGATTTCGACGAAAACGCCATGGCTACCCTGTTTTACACCACAGGAACCACGGGTTTGCCCAAAGGGGTCAACTTCAGCCACCGCCAATTGGTCATGCATACCTACGGACTGCTGTCCGCTTTGAGCACATTTCCAGGGTTTAAGGTGGACATCAATGACGTGTACATGCCGCTTACCCCCATGTTCCACGTCCATGCCTGGGGAATGCCCTACTTCTCGACAATGATGGGGCTCAAGCAGGTCTATCCCGGCCGCTACGATCCGGAAATGATATTAAAGCTGCTCGCCACCCAAGGGGTGACTTTTTCCCATTGTGTGCCCACCATCCTGCATATGCTGGTTTCCAGCCCTGCGATCAACTCCGTGGACCTTTCCAATTGGAATGTGGTCATCGGGGGTTCAGCACTGCCCCAAGGCCTGTGCAAAGAGGCCTTAAGGTACGGTATCAATGTGACCACAGCCTACGGTATGTCCGAGACCTGCCCTCTGCTCACGGCTGCCCTGCTCAAGCCGCATATGTGGGATTGGAGCCAGGAGGAGCAGGTGAAAATGCGCTGCCGCACAGGCCTGCCCATCCCTAATGTGCTCTTGGAAGTGGTCGATCCCATGGGCAATCCCCAGCCCCACGACGGAAAGACCACCGGCGAGGTGGTGGTCCGCAGCCCTTGGCTGACCCAGAGCTATCTGCACGATCCGGAAAAGAGTGAGGCCCTGTGGCAGAATGGCTGGCTGCATACCGGGGATGTGGGCTTCATAGATCCGGAAGGCTTTTTGCAGATTACGGATCGTATAAAGGACGTGATCAAGACCGGCGGGGAGTGGATATCTTCCCTGGAGTTGGAGGATATTATCAGCCAGCACGAAGCTGTCAGCGAGGCAGCGGTGATTGCTGTTCCGGATGAAAAATGGGGGGAGCGGCCTGCAGCCATGGTGGTGCTCAAGTCGGACTCCAAAGACCAGGTGACGGTCGAAGATCTCAGGTCCTTTTTCCAGAGTTTTGTGGACAAGGGCAGCCTGCCCAAATACGGGATACCCAGCCGGATCGACATTGTAGATTCCATCCCCAAGACCCGCGTTGGCAAAATCAACAAAAAAGACATCCGAAAGATGTACCAATAAAAAAAACCGACCCGATCATCAGATGATCGGGTCGGTTTTTTTAACGATAATTACTACTTCAGTGACACTTTATGCCTTACCTTTTGTTCTTGCTGGGAACGCCAGGCTCCAGCCTGGCTTGTGGGGACCTCCAAGCACCTGGCCAGCTCTTCTCAAATTGGTCCTTTAAGATATACGGGTTACCTGAGATCGACGACTAGAATGGTCAGGTTGTCCGTGCCCTGACGTATGTCCAGAACTTCGTGTCTGAGCCTGTCCGCCGCTTCTTCGGCGTCTGAGGCGCTGTGGACAATTTCAGCCGCTTCCTGGTTGCTCATGAAGTCGAACAGTCCGTCGCAGGCAGCGATCAGCCACTCGTCCTGGGTGGTTCGTGGATTACTCTGCACAAAGGGGCTGAAAATGACCCCCACCTCATGGAATCCGGCATCACCAAGGGTCCTGGTTGGTTCAAGCCCTGAAAGGCCGTGCAGGACATACTTTCCCTCGATGACTCCTCCTGCTTCTGTGATGCGGCGACGTTCCTTCGAATCGTCAACCCGGTGGTCGTGAGTCAATTGCCGAGCTTCCCCGGCTTTGACGCAGACAACCCGGGCATCGCCCACATTTGCGGCGGCAAGCTCGTGGTCTTGGAGGAAGAATGCCCCTATTGTGCACCCGGAAGGCTCGTTCACCAGGTCCTCTCCCAGACTTTCCAGGGCATGGACCAAAGCATTCCCTGCGTCCTGGCCGGAATTGACTGCCTGCTGCACCCGTTCCGGGAAGTGTCTGGCGGCAAATGAAGCCGCCCTGGAGCCGCGGTGTCCGTCGAATACAGCGCCCAATACCCAGCCTGGAGCGGCAAAGTCCGGGAGAAGGACATAGGCATCTTCCATGTTGAAGCGCCGTCCCTGTTCTGAGATGTAGGCTGTTGTGGGCATAATTGCGACCTCCGGCTCAGACCTTGAGCTGCAGGTAGAGTCTGCAGGTTATGATTGAACCCTGAAAACCGGGAATTGAACCATTCATTCCAGCACAGCAGCACTCAACCCGTGGTCCCGTAAGGCCTGCTCCAGTTCTGAGAGGTAATCCTCAGGCCAGAACTGGAATATAGAGGCAAAAAGTACTGTGGCGTAGGCAAGGCTGGCTACAGCCACGTCCTGCTGCGACCAATCCTCGTTTTCCACAGCTGATTGGGCCATATGCAGAAAATAAGCCCACAAATGGGGTTCCAGGTTCTCCAGGAGGTCCACAATCCTGTCTTCGTGGTCTCCCTGGGCCCAGCGTTCCCATATACGTTCCATGAACCCGGCCGGCAGAGTTCTGGCCGGTTGACCACAGCGTTTGCGAAAGGCTCGGATGGTGGCGGCGACCACATAGGTGATGGCCGGTCTGGTCCGGCCCAAGAGATCCTCTCTTTCTTTTAAAAATGGAAATATTTCAGGCAGAAATCCTAGTTCTTCAGCCAAGTTCTGAGGGCCGAAGGAGTCTGGATTGATCTCTGCCAGGACATTGGAGTCAATAAAGGTCATTCCAGCTTCTCCTGCACAGACGAGATTTTGCTTTGCAAGCGACCGGCTTGTCCCTGGCGGTAGTCGATCTTCAGACTCATGGAGATACGGGTGCAGTCTTGAGTCAGGTCCTGGAAACAGGCTGAGACAACCTGCATCACCTCCTCCCACTCGCCCTCGATACAGGTTCCCATAGGGCCGAATTTGTGGGCCAGACCGCTTTTTTCTATGATGCTTACCGCCCGGGCCACATACGGACTCAAACTCACCCCCTTATCCAGGGGAAAAATGGACAATTCGGCAATAACGCTCATATGTGTTCCTTGTGTATCATTCATTTAAGTTTGCTGCTCTGTTTTTATACCAATGCATGCCCAAGGAGGCAATAATCAGCAAAATCAAGACAATGGTGAAAAGGCCCCAGCGCTGCTGAGATGCTGCCCCACCCAATATTACTACCGGCAGGGCCAGAGCTCCCTGCACCGTCCAGGCCAGGACCATGTAGGATATAAAGGGCAGACCGGTCAAAGCCAGAATGTAGTTCTTCATCACATAGGGCGGGCCAGGGACAACAAGAAAGAGAAACACAAGCTTGCCAGGCTTGGCGGTCAGAAAAGCCGGGGGGCTGTACCCACGTGAGCGCATGACTTTCAAAATAATACTTTGAAAGAAGGTCTTGCTGATCACGTAGCACACGCCCAGGTGTATCGGCATGATCAACAGGCTGACCCCCGCACCCCAGACAGTGCCGAACTTTATCCCGGATAAGACCAGAAACGGGCTCATAGGGAATCCAAAAATCGGTAGTATGCCCATAAGGACAAGGAACAAGCCGGGATGGATGTCGTGGCGCAGAAAGGCATACAAGGATTGAACCGGCTCCTGGCCCTGGAACACAATAAAACCAACGGCCAGGCTGATGATTACGGCCAGAATGAGTGTATATTTGAAAGCAGATGTCATCATTGTCTTCAAGTGAGTATTCACAAGGAGCTTTGTTTTGTTTCAGGAAAAGCTTTCAAGCAGCCTTTGAAACCCCATGTTTGCAAAAGATAGCAAACAATACCTGATTATAATCACGTCAAAATTTAAAATCCATATACTGCCCAAGTTATCTTCTTGTTTCATGCGAGCTGGTCGAAAACCGAAGTCCGAACCGGAAAACCGGTCAGTCTGGCCACCACCGGGCACTTGACTTTCAGGGCGAAAAAGATGCCCGGCAGGCGGCCGTGCAGGGATTCGAAGTTGCCCTGGCCTTTGCTGATGACGATGGGGGCGGCATATAGTTTATCCAGAAAGTCCGGGTGACACCTGGAGAGAAGAGTCCCCGGGCCGTCAACGCCTGAAGAGATCACCCGGCACAGGCGGTCCATGCCCACGAGCTGAGCGTCTTCAATGGTGGCGTCGTTTAAGATGGGCGCTCCGCGGACCACATAGGTCACCTCTGCCCCCAGGCTCTGCAGCTGTTTGACCAGGAGAGTGTCCATGCCGATCTCCCCGGCATTGTCCCCCAGAATCATCATTTGGGGCCGATCCGTATTCAGCAGTTGGCACAGCTTGGAGTATCCACCCACTTCCTCTTGAGCCTTTTCCTGAGTTAAGGCGGTTTCCCAGTCGAACTCCCCATCCACACCCACATCAATATAGTTAGCGATCAGGGAAAAGCGAAGGGCTGTCAGCAGGGGATCGGGGCTGGCCCGAATACGCTCCTCCAAAGAGGGTAAAAGGTCCAGGACCTGAGTGTTGGCTGTGTACTTGTGCTGGGCGAAAAAGTCGTTTTGCCCGGTAATCTTTGCTGCCTGGGCGTAAATGCGGGCGGCCAGTTCAGGCGGGGGGTGATTGGTGTCTGTCTGCCGGATTATCTCCTGACATTGCTGCTGTATACGTTCTTGGAGCTTACGGTCATCGCCGGCCACCATGGCGGCCAGCTTTTCAATTTGCCGTTCGAAACAGGGGATACATTCAGTAAAGGTCTGCATATAGTCTCCGGAGAGGATTGCAACCGCGGAAGACCCGGAATACACGGGAAAAGTGTTTGCGTATTATTTTTCCCGATCATGGGACGCCTTATGTTCTTCATCCTCACTTTGAGGTTCTTCGCTCTGACTGTGGTCATTTTTCTTCTGCATCCCAATGCCGAAGATGTACACAACAAAAAGCAAAGGAGTGAAGAGCATGGCCTGTTCCAGGCGGCCGTAATACATGCTGACCACACTGAAAACAACTGCGCCGATGACCAGTATTAAAAGAATCCAGGCCAGGAGTTTGGAGTCGGTCATGCTTAAAAAATCCTTCAAGAGCCTACTCAACCACAAACCATGGATTGTGCAGGTCCTCTTTGTTGTAGACCAGGGGGTCGCTTGTCTCCCATATGCGTATATTGCGTCCGGCGGCCAGAGCTATGGCCTGCCCGGCAGCAGTATCCCATTCCATGGTCGGTCCCAGGCGGGGATAGATGTCCGCCCGACCCTCGGCCACCAGGCAGAACTTGAGGGAACTTCCGGCGGAGACAAACTGCACTTCTCCCAGTTCCCGCTCTTTTTCCTGGACATAATCCTGGAGTTCAGGGGTGGGGTGGGAACGGCTGCCGACAATAGTGAATGGTCTGGAGTTCACATCTTCTTCCGGCAACCCGGCAGACTGCTCCAAGAGGGTCTCCATGTCCATGTCCGAAGAGGGATCGAGGTCCAGGCAACGTCTGGCTCCATATTGGGCGCTTCCCAGGTAGAGTGTATTCTTGACCGGAATAAAAATAACTCCCAAGGTGGGCTTGCGGTTCTGGACCAGGGAGATATTGACCGTGAATTCCCCGTTGCGCTTGATGAACTCCTTGGTTCCGTCCAGGGGATCAACAATCCACAGATCTTTCCAATCTTTTCTGTGGGCAAAAGGGATGCTTGATCCTTCTTCGCTCAGGATAGGAATGGAGGTCGTCTCCAGATGGCGGGTGATCACCTCATGTGCGGCTTGATCGGCCTTGGTCAGAGGTGACTGATCATCTTTGTGCTGGACTGAGAAGTCGGTATGGTAAATGTCTAAAATTGCTGCCCCGGCTTCCAAGGCAGCCCTTACGGCTGTGCGCAACAAGGTGTGTGTGCTCATCGTCCCTGTCCTTGCTTGGCGTGTAAAGAGGTCTTTTTTTTGGCCATCCACTGCACCTGACGGCAGATGCCCATGAGCAGGTTGTATTCGTAGCGCTTCAGGTGCATCCGGCCCAGAAAGCGGCGAAGGGGCATCATAAAATAGTCTGCGTTTTGATCGTGCAAAAAGTCAATGCGCTGCAAAGCGTCCTGCATGGCTGTAAAGAGCAGTTGCAGTTCGGCCTGAGTGGCCAGGGCGTTGTTTTCTGTGGGTAGTCTGCGCTTGAGGCCGCACGGTTTGCGTTTGAAGCACTCATAAAGCACTGTAAGGACCGCATGGGAGAGATTCATTGACCATGCGCCTGGGGCGGTAGGGATGGAGAGCAGTTCACTGCTCTGCTCGATTTCCGCATTGGCCAAACCCTTGTCTTCCGGTCCGAAAAGCAAGGCTACGCGCTGGCCGTTTTCCAACTCGTCCACGATTTGGGTTGCAGCCTCATCCGGAAGGAGGATGCGCTTTCTCCATCCGCCGGTCCTGGCCGTTGTGGCGTACACCCGGTGCATGGAGGCCAAGGCCTGATGCACATCCTCATGGACCTTGAGTTCATTGAGGATTTCTTTTCCTTGGCTGGTGGCCAAATTGCGGACTGTGTCCGGTTTGTAGTCCCTGGGAGCGGCCAGGCTCAGATGGGGACAGCCCATGTTGGCGCATACCCGGGCCACAGAGCCTATGTTCTCCGAGAGTTTGGGCCGGCAGAGGACAACGGTGAGGTTGGGAAACAGCATGCGGGCTTCCTTTCAGCTTTGCCTTGGACAAATCTGAATTTTTTGCCTCCAAGAGCGCACAAAGATGCTGGTTAGATAAAAGATGAGACGAAACCCCATTCTTGACAGTGCAGCCAATAAAGTTCCAGCCTTGTTTTGGGTTGTAGGGTATTGAGGCTGAACCGGAAAGTCAAACTGGCCTTACCATTGAGTTCAAATGAGTTCAAAAAATGCATAGTAAAGTAAAAAGACAATTGCCAAAGACATAAGGTTTTGTGGGTGATGCCCCAGAGGGGCTCAAAGACTTTGTCCAGTGGATGAGCTGGATTTTGCACACAAAGAAAGGAGGAGACAATGGAGTGCAAGAAAGAGGAGAATCTGACCCGCTGCAATTGCACCTATGAACCCTGTGAACGGAAAGGGGTGTGCTGCGACTGCATCCAGTATCACTTGAAAAGCAGACAGCTCCCGGCCTGCTGCTTTCCGGCGGAGGCGGAAAAGACTTTTGACCGCTCCTTTGAGCATTTTGCCCGACTGGTGGGGCAGAAGAAAGTGTAATAAAAAATGGGCATTGGGCCGGTCCAATGCCCATTTTTTTACAGTCCCAAATCCTGATTGATGAGAATGATCTGGATCCGCTGGGCCGGAAAGGAGCTGTCCGTGATAGTCCACGTGTTGCAAAGGCGCTGGGGACCGGAGCACTCCTGGCATTTTCCGGTTTTGGTGCACGGAGTCTGGAATCCGTGACGAGAGGCATTGGCTGGTGCGGAAATCTGTTTGATCCTGGCCATGCCCGCATGCAGTCCGGGCACAAGTTTGTTGCGGCCGATACATAGAAGGACATGCCTGGGGCCGAAAGCTATCCCCGCCACCCGGTTGCCGACCATGTCCAGGTTGATCAGCCGGCCGTCCTCGGTCAGGGCATTGGTTCCGGTCAAGAACAGGTCAGACTGGAGGGCCTGTCGTCTACGTTCAATAAGTTCAGATCTGGGGACATCCGCATCAAAGGTGCGTATCACCTGCACCGGATAGCGTTCTGGAATCTCCTGGACCAGCCTGGTTGCAGCCAGAGTCATGGAGTCGCCCCAGGACATGGTTTGGAAGTCAAAGCAGGGCAAAATCTCGTTGAGGGCCAGTTCTTTGGCATGCTCCGCACTGTCTGCAATGTGTGCCCCGAAGTTGCGGGTCTGGAGTGCTTTTTGTACTTTGGACAGCTTGTCCATCCAAAATGTGTCCAAGGGAGAGTCAAAGAGGTTTTCACACATATAATTCCTATATGGACATCTGAGTATGGGCAAACTGTTTGCAAGGCTTTGGCTTATGGGGATGCCTTTGTGCCTTGAGCCAAGGCATGCATAGTGTAGCGGACAGCGAATTCAAGCCCAGTGGTGAGAATCGTTTCCTCAAAGTCAAAGTATGGGCTGTGCAGACCGGCTTGCCCCTGGCGGCCTATGCCTAGAAATACATAGCAACCGGGTACTTTCTCCAGGATAAAGCTCATATCTTCGCCGCCCATGGTCTGCTCCGGAACCTGGATACGTTCTGGAGGCACGATCTGGGCGGCGACATGGCGCATACGTTCAGCTACAGCGGGGTCGTTCATTAAGGGGGCGAAACCGGAAGTGACCTCCAGCTTATACTCAGCGCCCATTGATGTGCAGACTCCGGAAACGATTTGTTCGATGCGCCCGGGCCATGCTTCCCAGACTTCCCGGTCAAAGGATCTGGTGGTTCCGGCCAGGTGGGCGCGGTCCGGAATGACATTGAATGTGGACCCGGCCTGGAAACTGCCTACTGTGAGTACGGCCGGATGTAAAGGGGAAATTTTGCGGCTGACCAGACGCTGTAGGGCATTGACCACCTGAACACCCACATCCAGGGCGTCTACACACTTATGGGGTATGGCTGCATGGCCGCCCTGGCCCAAAATAGTGATTTGAAAACGATTCATGGCCGCCATGAGCGGTCCGGATCGGATTCCAATGCACCCCAGGTCGAGATCCGGCCAGAGGTGAAAGGCAAAGGCCTGATCCACAGGTGGATCTTCCAGGGCTCCGGCATGGAGCATAGGTTGGGCCCCACCCGGACCCTCCTCAGCCGGTTGGAAGAGAAAAACCATGTTCCCGTGCAGGCGATCGGTGCAGGAGGACAGCAGTGTGGCCGCACCCAGGGCCATGGCCATGTGCCCATCGTGTCCGCAGGCGTGCATCATGCCTGTATGCCGGGAGGACCAAGGCAGCTGGGTCTGTTCCTCAACGGGCAGAGCGTCCATGTCCGCCCGGTACAAAAGGGTCGGCCCCGGGCGGCCGGTGCGCAGCACAGCCTTGATCCCGGTCCCGGCTATCCCGGTGTGAACTTCCAGGCCCAGGTTGTGAAGATGCTTGGCCACATAGGCTGCGGTTTTGTGTTCCGCAAGTCCGGCCTCCGGAATCTGATGCAGGTCGCGACGGAAGCGGACCAGCTCCGGGGCGAGTGCAGTGCATTTGGCTTTGATGTCTGGCATAATGGTCGGTGGGTTATGGTTTTAGTTGTGTTTGGAAGTCTCATGCCTTACTGCGCATAGCGCTCAATCACCGTGGCAATTCCTTGCCCACCCCCTACACAGGCGGTGGCGCAGCCGTATCTGGCCTCTTTGTGTTTTAAAATCCGGGCCAGGGTGCCTGCGAGGCGAACTCCGGTGGCCCCCAAAGGATGGCCCAGGGCCAGCCCGCCGCCCATGATGTTGACCCGATTCGGGTCAATGCCCAGCTCCTGCACGGCATACAGAGCGACCACACTGAAGGCCTCATTGATTTCCCAGCAGTCTATGTCCCGGACTGAGAGTCCGGCCTGGTCCAGGGCCTTGCGCACGGCCGGAACCGGCCCCTGGCCCATGATGGTAGGATCCACCCCGGCCACACCCATTGACCGCACCAGCCCCAGGATGGGCAGGCCGGCCTCTTCGGCCTTTTCCCGGGCCATAAGGAGCATGCTTGCTGCTCCGGCGTTTAATGGAGATGCATTTCCGGCAGTGATGGAGCCTTCAGGGTGGAAGATAGGTTTGAGTTGGGACAGGCCCTCCAGGGTGGTTCCTTCCCGCACCGCCTGATCCCGGTCCACAATCAGGGGATTTCCGTCCTTGGGAGTGATTTCTATGGGCAGGATTTCAAAATCGAAAAAGCCGGAGTTTCGGGCTTGGACGGCCAAGGCATGGGAACGCTCGGCCCATTCATCCATGGCCCGGCGGGTGATGCCGCTGATGTCGGCCAGCTTTTCGGCCGTCAGCCCCATATTCAGGGTGGTGTGCATGTCCCAGTGGGCATAGGCCGGATCAAAAGACAGTCCGGGATGTACGGATATGGTTCCTTTTTCAAAAAGAGTGGGTCCCATAGGGACCCGGGTCATATGTTCCATGCCCGAGGCCAGGACCGTGTCTGCAACCCCGGCTGCGATTTCCAGGCATCCGGTATGGATGGCGGCCATGCCGGAAGCGCACTGCATGTCCAGGAATTTGGCCGGGACTGTTTCCGGGAGATTGGCCAGAAAGACCGGAGTGCGGCCCCCGTAGGTCCAGTTTTCGCTCACTCCGAAGGCGGAACCGACCAGAAAGTCGTCCAGGGTGTGTGCATCAATGCCGGTGGTGTCCATCAAGGCCCGGATGATCCGGGCCAAAAGCTCGTCCGCCCGGATGCCGCCCAGATCGTCTCGTTCCGGTTCCTGGGGGCGGGACCGGGATTGGGGGGAGCGCAGATATCCGATGATAGCGACTTCGCGCATGGTGTGCTCCTTGCTTGACAGACAT
>JBNJII010000077.1:0-11902 GCA_051749205.1 Thermodesulfobacteriota bacterium
GTGAGATCGCGATGTGTTCTGAAATCGGGGCCGGGCAATGACGGAAAAGGCATGTGGCTCCTATCTTTCGCTGTAGTGATAATAAGAGTAAGGAAGTGGTCATCATCCAACCACCCCTGCCTTTCCTTGCCATGCTGACCTTTACCCACACTTGACACCGTGGGTTTGTTATTTTCAGAGGGCAACCATACGGCGGAAGACGCCTGGGATTGCCCGGAGGGTCGGAGGTTGCATTCCGGGATATGAGGTATTTTGAAAGACCGACAGATAACCGGGGACCTCAAGGAACAGTGCTTCGCGTCTTCGCGTAATGCCTGCCCTCTGGGTTTTCAAAACACCCCCGGTGTCAAGTATATGCTATGCACAGCCTTGGCATGGACCCGCCTTTGTCCCCCGTATCTTCCATATACGAATTTTTCGTACTCACTTTTTGAATTCTGCTCATTGTTCGGGCTCATTTTTTGGGGCAGAATCTTAAATCATTATTGTCCGAACATACTTTAAAGCTGAGAAAAAGGCTTTCACACCCTCACGGCTTATGGTGGTCAGCTCATACTCGATGAATCCAACAAAACGTTTCTTAGGTGCTTTGGCCCAAAAAATAGGTCAGATTTGCCGAAGGCAAAGCTGACTCCTGATTCCCCTCTCACAGGGAGGTTGTTTATGGGTAAGACTTCTCAAACACAAAAGACCAGCCTTCATGCGCAGACCCAGTCTCGACCGAGTAAACCGCTTATTCCCAGATCCAGAGTTCGAAAACCTGCGTCGAATAACCTATCCAAAGACCCACAACCGAAAATTTGGAAACCAAAGCATAGGGAGCTGGTCCTTTTAGTGGAAGACAATGAGATGGTCAGAAACCTGGTTGAAAAAATGCTGAATCATCTTGGCTATCTCGTTATTTGCGCCCAAGACGGCTTTGAGGCTGTTCAAATCTTCCGCCACAAAGCAAGCTCTATCGGATTGGTCCTTTCCGATGTATCCATGCCCGGTAAAAATGGCTGGCAAGTCTTGAGCGAGATAAGGGAATTCCGTTCCGATATCCCGGTTATTCTGGCCAGTGGTTACTATGAAGGATCCATAACCCCACCCAAGCAGACCCAAGAACCGCACACATTTTTGCTTAAACCATTTACTATGGCTGCTCTGCAAGAAACTATTGAAAATGTTATGCAATCAAACAGGCTGAATATCTATTAAAGATATGAATCACTCCTCCCGGATGCACCAAGTATGCATATTTCTTTGAGAACATGGAGCCAGCCTGATGAGTGCAACAAAGCCGAGCTACGAAGAAGTCGAGTTTCGGATAACTGAGCTTGAACATCTCAACCGGGTATTCATGGCTGCCCGCAGATTAGGCAGGGTCATCTCCCCCGAGAAGGACCGCGATCGTGTCATTCAAAGGGCCTGCGACCTTCTCATCGAGGAAGATGCCTACTCCCATGCCTGGATAGTCCTTTTCGATGCTCAAAGAGGATATCTGGACTGGGCAGAGGCCGGTTGGGGCTCTCATTTTCTGCCCGTACTTGAAAAACTCAGAGGCAATGAATCATTTTTTTGCTGTCAACGCGCACCAAGTCAAGCCGGGTTTATTGCTGTGTACAATCCTGCCTCAACCTGTCCTGACTGTCCTTTAGCCGACAAATACGGTGACCAAGCGGCCATGGCCGCGGCCCTGAAACATGAGGGAACGACCTATGGGGTACTGGCTGTCACTGTCCCCAAGCCCTTGGCCACATCCAGGGAGGTACACACTGTATTTCAGGAAGTTGCAGCAGATATATCATCTCACCTGCACAACATGCATACACACACAAGCTACACAACCCCTTGTATAGATTTGCAGCACGGTGAGGACTTTTTGAATATCCTCCTGGAAACTATTCCCATTCCGGTTTTTTATAAAGATAAGCAAGGGCGTTATCTGGGTTTTAATAAAACCTTTGAGACACTTTTCGGATTCACCAGGGAAAACTTAATTGGAAAAACAGTATTCGACGTCTACCCTGAGGAATTGGCCCAAGTGTATTATGCCATGGATAAACAACTTTTCAAAACTGGAGGAGAACAAGTATACGAATCGCATTTTTGTAACGCCGACTTCGCGCTGCGGCAGGTCATTTTCCATAAGGCCGCGTATATGAATAATCAGGGAATTATCTGTGGCCTGATCGGAGCTATCCTGGATGTGACCGAGTATAAGCAAGCGGAGAAGGATTTGCAGCAAAGTGAGAAGCATTATCGCAGTATCTTTGAAAACACAGGTGCAGCTACCATTATTGTTGAAGAGGACACGACCATCTCCCTGTCCAACACGAAATTTGCTCTCCTCTCGGGTTACAGCAAGGAAGAGCTTGAATGGAACAAGAGCTGGAAAGATTTTGTGGCCTTTGAATCTGAGCTCAAGATCATGGAAAAACACCATCATCAGCGCAGAGTCAATTCCAAGGATGTTCCCCAAGAATATGAGTTTCTCTTCATTGATCGATATGGAAAGTTACGAAACGTATCCTTAACCATTGATATCATCCCTGAAACCGGGAAGAGTATCGCGTCCATCATGGACATAACCGAACTTAAGCAAGTTCAGAAGGCTTTGTCAGAGCGCGAAAAGAAATACCGTCTTTTGGCTGAAAACACCGCCGATATTATCTGGAGTGTGGATGCAGATCTCAACTTCACCTATGTCAGTCCATCAATTGAACGGATCCTGGGATATACGCAGCAGGAGGCCTATGAAATAGGCTTGGCCCAAAGGATTACTCCTGCCAGCTATAGGATGTTGATGGACAAATACCACCAAGCCAAGGCCGCTCGCCTCACCAAGACATTGACAGTGGAACTGGAACAGATTCACAAAAACGGCAGCATTGTCCCGGTGGAAGTGAGCATGACACCGCTTTTCGACCACGACCATCACTTGCTTGGAATCCAGGGAGTGACTCGAGATATTACCCTTCGAAAAAAAGAGGAACGTATCAAGCACACCCACAAAAGACGGCTGCGGGCCCTGGCTGCCAAATTGGCCTCGGCCCAAGACATGGAGCAGCGACGAATCGCTGAAGGCTTGCACGATGACGTGGCTCAGCTTTTGTCCGCCTGCAGTTACAAACTCTCTATGGCCCATGGGACACACAATATCATGCAGGTTCATGAGATAACTCATGAAATTCAAAACCTCATCACCTTGTCCAATGAACGTATCCATCAACTCTGCTTTGAATTGACTTCATCGACGTTATATAAGCTTGGCCTTCGGGCGGCCATCAAAGAGCTCTGTGAGAGTATCGAGTACCGGTACGGAGTTCATTTCATTATTCAGGGGAACGGACAACCGAATGGCCTGGATGAGGAATCGGCCACCGTCCTTTTCAAGGCCATTCGGGAGCTTTTGTTCAACGTGATCAAGCATGCCGGAGTCAAAGAAGGGCTGGTCACCATCTCCTTCCAGGACCACATGCTCAAGCTGGAGGTTGAAGATCACGGGAGGGGCTTTACGCAGGAACATAGAAATGAGGAACAAAACCCTGGGAAGGGTTTGGGCCTGTTTGGAATTCAAGAACGACTCGGAGATTTGGGGGGCACAATGCACATCCACTCTGTACCCAATAGGCTGACCCGGGTCACGCTCTTGACCCCTTTGGAAATATGTTGACGACCCCATTATAAATTACGAAGTGCTGTGCGTCCGGTTGTAACGTTTCATAGCCAACTGCACTCAGTGGGGGCACCATGAAAAGAGCGATTCAACTCATTACCGTCCTGAGCCGTATCAGTATCAAACAGTGAGCTTTGAGATGACCTATCAGCATACCGATACAATGACCAAAAGAACTTTATACCCTGAGAATACTGTCTTCATAATCCTTTCCTTTGAAGGACCGGACACCTACTCTTTAGCCGGGGGCTTGGGTGTCCGGGTCAGCAATCTGTCCTGGGCTCTATCCGGTCTGGGGTATGAAACCCACCTCTTTTTTATCGGTGATCCGTGGCTGGAAGGGGTCAGCACAACATGTGACTGTCGACTTGTGCATCATCGTTGGTGCCAGTGGATCAGCCGGTATCATCCACATGGTGTCTACGACGGCGAGGAAGGCAAGCTCAACGATTATACAACCTCCATACCTGCGTATGTCCTGGAAGCCATTGTCCGCCCGGCGGTCAGGGCCGGAAAAAAAGTCGTGGTCCTGGCCGAGGAATGGCACACGGCCGAAGCCCTGTGCCGCATCCACGATCTCCTCTCGGTTCAGGGGCTTTTGAAGCAAACCCTTTTACTCTGGAACGCCAACAACACCTACTCCTTTCACCGCATAGACTGGGCCCGGCTGCAAAAAAGGGCCACCCTGACTACAGTCAGTCGCTATATGCGGCATCTGATGAAGCATCAAAGCTTGGAACCCCTGGTTGTCCACAACGGCATACAGTCCCAGTTGGTCGAACCGCTCAAACATCATCGGCAAGAGCATCTTCACATCGGGCTGGATACTGATTTTATTCTTTTCAAGATGGCCCGTTTCGATCCGAGCAAAGGCTGGATGTCGGCCATAGAGACCGCAGGGCGGCTGAAAGCTATGGGCTATCGGATCCTTTTTTTCCTTCGCGGCGGCATTGAATCCTATGGGCGAGACGTTTTTGACCAGGCCACCGACCTCGGCCTGTCCATCGTGGATGTGGATCTCAATGGCCAAGGACTGGATGCAAGCCTGCGGGAACTAAAGGCTGCCCAAGGTGCTGACATCGTCAACATCACTTCCCATATCTCCCATGAACTCTCCCGGGTCATGTTCGCTAGCAGCCATGCGGTCCTGGCCAACAGCGCCCACGAACCTTTCGGCCTGGTGGGTCTGGAGGCCATGGCTGCCGGGGGAACAGCCTTTGTGGGCATGACTGGCGAAGACTATGCCCACCATCTTCAAGACTCCGTGGTCCTGGAGACGAGCCAGGCTGAAGAAGCGGTTAAACTCATGCTCTATCTACATAAAAACAAGGACTTGGAGCATAGTCTCAGAAGACAAGCCCGCAGCACAGCCCAGGCCTTCACCTGGGATCGGATCATTGAGCACCAGCTCCTGCCCAAATTGGAGCGGGTTGGATAAGGCAAAGTCTGCTTGTCATTCAATCTTGATGCTTTTGATCCAGCTAGCCGGATGGCGGAGCCATGAACTCCGGCCCCACTGGATCGGTGACAATCTGATCCAGGATGCGATCAACGGCCTGAAAGTCCTCTGCAGTCAGCTGCCAGCCAAAGACCTGGGGCAAAGGATGCATCTGCTCCGGCCGGCGTCCACCCCACAGGGCCACGTTCACCCCTTTATCAAGTATAAAGCGTACCGCCATGTGCAGAACATCCCGGTTGAAACGCTCCTGGGCCAACTTTTGCAGGGCCTGGACAGCCTGCAGGTATTGGCTGTAACGGGGCTCTTTGAACTTGGGATCCACTCGGCGCAGATCATCACCGGAAAAAACGGTGTCCGCTTTCATCTTTCCGGTCAAAAGCCCCCGGCACAAGGCCCCGTAAGTCAGGGTGGCGATATTGTTTTCCTGGCAATAGGGAAGAATATCGGCTTCAATACCGCGTTCAAAGATATTGTACGGTGGTTGACAGGTATTGAGTTCAGTACCCTGCTCAAAAGCCTGCATCTGCTCCGGGCTGAAATTGCTCACTCCCACAGCCCGGATCTTCCCCTGTTCGCGCAAGTCACCCAAGGTCTTTGCTGTTTCGGCAAAGGGGGTATTCGGATCCGGCCAATGCACTTGATAAATATCGATGACATCGGTCTGCAAGCGACGCAGGGAATCGTCCACCTCTTTGCGTATCCGGTCTTGTGAGGCGTTGCGCCAGACCTTGCTGGCCTGGGCCTCCCATTCCAAAGCCATTTTGGTGGCCAAAACCACGTTCTGCCGTTTCCCGTCTTGAACCAAGGCCTTGCCCACGATCTCCTCGGAGCGGCCAAAACCATACACCGGTGCGGTATCAACAATATTGATTCCCTGGTCCAGGGCAGCATGAATTGTTCGGATGGAGGCCTCCTCATCCGTGCCTCCCCACATCCAGCCGCCAATGGCCCATGTGCCCAAAGCTATGCGGGATACGCTTTCATCCAGCCCTGGTATGCGCGTATATTCCATTTGTCAGTCCTTTATTTGATTTGAAGTTTCAAGATGATCTCGGCACAGTCGGCCTCATGCAAACAAAAGAAGGATATCAGCATATTTCACCTTGTATCAACCTGGTAAGCTGCAGCAAGGCCAAGTCCATATCTTTTGGAGATTTCGACCAAACGAAGGTCAATTACAACTTTTTGAGCCAGTCAGCTATCTCCCCTTCCTGGTACTGCTCCTGTTTGACGGTCAAATCGAGATTGAGGACCAGCCCGGCGTGTTTGCCGGTTTCCTCATGCTCCTTGAGCCTCTTGTGCCGCTGGCCGCCTTCCTGCAGGCGTTTCAGGCTTGATCCCAGGGCAGTGGCTGGATCCTTGGACTGAGAATACTCTCCGGCTGAGAAGTCTGGGGTGAGACCGTTCTCGGCCACATCCTCGGCAAAGTGGGCCAGATGCCGCATCTTTTCCATGCCCTGGTCCATCAGCTGCCAGCCCAGGGTTCCCCCGTTTTTCAGAACCCAGCTATGCCGGATATGTTCCAGCATCTCCGTGTACTTGGCCGCAACCTCACCCTGCAGTGTATCCAGAAAATCCCGGGGCATCTCTGCCTCGGCCTGGGGCAGTGATGCAGCCACATCAGGATCCAGCTTGCTAAGCAATCTTTGAAAAGCCTGGGCATGAAATTCCGACTCCCACGCTTCACGCTCCAGGACACGCTTTATATGTGTATCTGACACCTTTTCCGCCTCCGCGTAGTAGTGGGGCACCAGCTTTTTCTCGTAGTCAACATATGAATGAAGTATGCTCTCCCGACTGGACGGATCATAGGGATACTCGGCCGGGGTCAGGTCCGGCTCCCCGCCTAGACTGCCGATGACCGATCCGAGCCAGTGCATGTGCCACATCTCTTCCCTGGATCGGGTCAGCAGCTTGGCACCGATCGGGGTGTCCTCTCCTTCCATGTAGCTGTGGATAAGATAGCGCAAAACTGCCGCGTGTTCATCGCGCAAGTCCCTGTTGAGCATATCTATGAGTTCAGTGGTGTGCATAATGTCTCCTCTTTTCTTTGGTATATCTCGTATGAAACTAGTACCGTGTCTTATAAGTTCTGTCCCATATAGTGGCAATTTGTAATGTTGATTTTCTTTTGAAACTTGACCCACTATTCAACGACACGAAAATTCGAAATACGAATGTCAAAATCCGAAACAATCAAAGCGAAATCCGAATAAGAAATAATGTTCAAAATAACACACTGTAATATATCGATTTAGGTTTTTTCTTTGTTTTGAATTTTTTAATTTTTTAAGTCATTTATTCCGATTGTTTCGAATTTCGGATTTCGATATTCGAACTTAATAAACTTATAAATGAAATAGAACCGATTGCCAAAAATTGAGGCAATATTTTTGAGACGCAGTACTAGACCCATCTTGAAGAGGGCCTGCCCTTGGAGGTAAGGGCGGCCTACGTACGAGCCGGGCTTTTGTATACATGGGGCGGGCTTGACCCCAAGCCCTGCTCTTTATTTTTTTTCTGGCCCATATTGCAAGTAATCAATGGTCTGGCTAATTGTTAGCGGTACACTGGCAGGTCCTGAGCGGATAAAAAACTCCTCGCCTTGTCCGTAATATAAAAATGCTGGTTTGGAAGCAGGTAAACATTCAAAAACAATAAGTCGAGTACCGCGATAAGGGACAATATCAAAATGGATGAAACGAGAAAATGCCGGACCAATATGTCGATGAATCAGATTTTTTATGTGCAAGCGGCAGTTATCATCACTTTTAAAATTATCAGCTTCGAGTCCCATTACCTGACCTGCATCATCTACGCCGATCAACAAGATGCCGCCTTGAGTGTTTAAAAAGGCAGCTAAAGTCTTCAACCAGGAAATCTCGATTTCCTTGTCTGTCTTTCCCTTTTTTAAGTTAGTACGAACTGTAGACTTAAACTCTAAATCAGGATTTTCACCCTGTGCGATCAAGCTTTCAACTTGATGTTCGATGTCAGCGCATTTAAGGATAGTTGTAGAAGCTTCACGAAAATGCTTTTTGTACCTGCGTACCAAAATCAAGGATAGAACAATTCCTAAGCCTAACACAGCAGATACCCAAACTGCAATAGCCCATGAAGTCTGCTCTGCATCTGCGAGAAGATCTGACTCGGGAATGGTTACCGCTATCCATCCTGCATCGTCATTCTTTTGTAAAGGGAGAAATCCGCACCACCATGTCTTTCCTTGTGCTTTTACTGAGAAAGAACCACTTTCCTGCTTATCTTTTTCAGACCATTTACTAACTGCGAGAAACTGAATGTGACTTTGCTTGTCATTACGGTTTGAGTTCACGATTTGCCTTCCAGGGGAGACAAGAAAGGTTCCACTTTTATCCTTGCTGTACAATGTCTCGATATCTTGAAGAATCTCATTGATTTGAATATCAATCCTTGCTACAGAGATTGATTCTTGTGTATTTGTGGAGTTAAAACTGGTTGTTGCAATAATTCCTGGTTCCGTATTGTCGGAAAAATTGTACGGTACAGACCAGACCAGCTTTGATTTGTTTTCATCGGAAGCGTATTCTTGATACCATTTTTCTTGTTCAGGATCACGCTTTGACTCCTCGTTCCAGGATTGCACACTCTTATCGGCTGACAACCAACGTTGCCATAAAAACTCATTCTCTTCCTTTGAACTATTCCTGGTGCGGGTCAACCATCCTTTTCGTTGAGGTAGTAACAAGTATTCTCCGCCATTATTGTCTGCAATTGCCAATACGTTCACCCCGGACCTTTCTTCAAGCATGGGGATAAATTTCTCATTTAATGTAGAGGGTTCAACTAAATCAAGCTGACCATCTTCCCCCCATTTACTGATAACTTTCAACATAGATTCAACTGGCTCAATCTTGGCAGTAAATTCTTGCTTTGCCTTTTGGACTGCCTGATGAGTAAGTTCTCTGGCTTGGTCGTCCCGAGACTGAACCTCTAGCACTAAAGACAATGTTCCCAGGGCGATGCCAAGCAGAACAACCAATATGACTAAATCTCGCAAAAGCTGATGACGTATTGCAAGCTTAGATTTACTTTTTGGGAAGATTTTCTTCATCATTTTAAGTGATTTTTTTGTCTTATAAAACTGAAAAGCCCAAAATCAGATATTATACAAATCATATTCAAGAACTTGCTTAAAAAATTTTGAAGCCGCATTACCGGCCTGGAGGGCATTTGGCCGGAATACGGCTTCTTTGGGAAGGAAGTACACGTAGTCATCAGACTACTATGTATATATAATAGACACCAATACCACGCTGCTAATACAATTAGCTACACAGTGCCAAAAAGCAGCGGTGTATGTGATGATTCTCTTAAACATACATATTTATCGAATCTCTTAACCTATGACACTTATGCATTCAGCATGCCATATTCGGCAGAAACGTATTTCTTTATTTGTCTGTAATATTTGTGTATTTGAGATATGCAACTGAACAGCCAGCTCATTATATGCGCCACTATGCCACATGTGTCACTGGTCGACTGGTGAATGCCGGCAACTGCCCGCTCATCTTTCCCGAGGGCATGCGCATACCAGTAAGCTTAGGGAGGATATCTCCACTCGCTTGCGGGAGCCCGGCTTGACCGGTCTGGTCTGCGACCTGGAGGAAGTGGAAAGCTTTGATACCGCCGGGGTGGCCTTGTTGCGGGAATTGGAGGAGCGGTGCACCGGGCTGGGCCTGGAACTTACCTTACAGAATGTGCCGCATGCTGCTCAGCCCTTTTTGGGCCACCAACGGGAAGCAACGGATCAGGAACCGTCGGTTCCGGAAGAGGTCCGATTCGGATGGATCACCAGGCTGGGGAGGTGGACTGAAGACAAGGTATCCAGCCTATCCGCTCTGATCGAATTTTTGGGCAGTAAGGAATATGGACCAAGGCCCGACCAAGAGCAAGGCATCCAAGTCCATTTCCTGAAAATCAAAGCTCTCAAAATCAGCTTCGATCACCGGCAGTCCTGTATGCCGCCGGGCCAGCTCAGCCAAAGCCAAGGATTTTGAGTTCATATTGAGGCCATGCTGGTTGCAGCCAAGGGCTTGAAACTCTTTGCAAAGGAGAATTCAAAAGCATCAATCTGCTTCTGCATGGTTTATGACCTGGAGAAATGAAGCAAATCGTGGTTTATCATGTCGGGTCCAGCCGTAGTGTTTAAATCTCACCTCAGAGCCAATCACCGGGGGATCCTTTCTTTGCTCATGTGTAAAGCCTGTTCCCAACTTAAACGCTTCCCCGTTCTTCAGCGCGATAGTTAAGCTGCCCATCATGTTTTTGTACTTTCCCTTTCCGGGATTGATCCCGATGACAGTACCCTCCAGTTTATCAAAGCTCTTGACTTTCAAAACATGAGCACTTGTGCAGCCCGAATAGGCTTTTTGAGGATCTTTGACAATCACCCCTTCGCCCTCTTGGGCTTCAATTTTTTGCAGGAAGTGCTGCAAATGCTTATGTCCTGAACAGGTTATTTGGGGAATAGCTCGAACATGTGCGCAATTGCGATCCCCAAACCAGTCTTTTGCCTTCTTCAGACGAGCAGAAAAGTTTCCTGAGGCCTGCGGGACCTCGAATATATTATAGGTTATTCTTTCCCAGTCCGAAGAAGATGGCTTTGTATCCAGCACAGTCTTTTGTACCAGATAAAAGTTCCCTCGTCCGGCCCACAACTCTCCATCAAGCTCAAAATCCGGAAAATCATGAGTAAACCAACCTGGGGCATGTATTGTCCGACCGGAACGAGTCAGGAGATTTTCCCCATCCCAGTACCCTCTGATTCCATCCAGCTTTTCACTCATATACCATCCGGAGATGTCCTCATTTCCAGTATAATTTTCATATTGCTGAAGTTTTGGGCTGTCAGCCAAACCGATTGCTGCACCTGCATATAATACAGACAAGACAATGATGAAGAGAATCTTCCTGCCCTTGTGAGCCACCATTCTGAACTTTCCTCATTCTGGAAGATAATGGAGTTTCTTTGCATTTGCATGCGTCTTTGATGCCCTTTTTAGAAAGGCTTTCCTCTGGATTGCCCGGAGAGCCTCATCCCGGTGTGTTCGAAGGATCCGGGCCGGGCAATGACGGAGGGACCGAAGCCGGCTCTCCGTGCGTTTCATACCTGATCAATCCGGCAAATTTCCCTTTTTTTGCCCTCTTTGGGACAAAAGATATTTCAAATTTGCCGGAGGCAAAGCTGAAAAGAGAAGAAGGTAAATCTGCATCCAGGGAGGCACCTTGCCCATGCTATGCGAGTTGGAACCCAGCCAGTGATGCCCGGATATTGCTCCCACTTATGTCCGGGACGATCCTGAGTTCCAGCCCCGTCACCCCATCGAGATCCACAGTGTAGTCTTCAATCTCACATGTCGTGTCCGGCGGACTAAAGTTAAACTGCTGACGCACAAGGAGATGGTAAGACTGACCACCATCATCTGACCACCGCAGGGTAAACTCTTGGCTACGTTCAAATTGTTCTTCGTGGAACTCCAGGCGGATTCGTTTGAGACCCATCGGTTGGTCAAACAACAGGCGTATTGTTTGATCCCCGGGATATGATGCCCGCCAGACTGTGCCGGAGTCAGGGAGCAGCGCCGACTCAATCGGATGAGCTGGATCTTCGGAAGTGACCTCCACCAGGGCCTGACGTTTTACATCCAACCAATCCTGTTCAGGGGGAAAGCTCACCTGAGCGTTTTCAGATAGTATTCGCTTGCGCATCATGGCACCTCTCATTGACTGTCGACATT
>JBNJII010000078.1:0-11733 GCA_051749205.1 Thermodesulfobacteriota bacterium
AGTTGCCATGGACCAAAAATCTGCACAACCAACCCATATCCCCTTTGTCTTTCCCGGCCTGGAACACGTTCAGTGCCGGTTCACCACCCGTTTTGGAGCGCACCGGACCGAAGCCGGGGATCGCAGGAAGCAGATGCAAGAAATGCTGGCCGCTCCCTCCTGGCTGGACATGGAGCAGACCCACGGGACTGATATCGCCTTTATCTGCGAACCGATCAGCCAATACCCCGACTCCCGGCCTCAAGCAGATGCCCTGGCCACCAGTTCGCCGGGGCAGGCCCTGGTGGTCTCTGTGGCCGACTGCCAGCCCCTGCTTCTCACCCATGTTACCGGCCGGTTCATCGCCGCCCTGCACGTGGGCTGGCGGGCTAACCGGGCCGATGCTCCCGGGCTTTGGGTGCGGCGGATATGCGCGGAATATGGCGTTCCGCCCCGGGACATATTGGCTGTGCGCGGTCCCAGCCTGGGACCTGGCCGGAGTGAATTTGTCAACTTCCAGCAAGAGTGGGGACTGGAATTTGAAACCTACTTCCACCCCCAGACCCAAACTGTAGACCTCTGGCGTATGACCCGGGACCAGCTCCGGCAGGCCGGCCTGCGACCGGAATGCATCTTCAGCCTGGACCTGTGCACCTATTCCCTGCCTCAGCTTTTCTCCTCCTACCGCCGGGACAGAACTCTCAGCCGTCAGGCTGGAGTCGTCTGGATCCCGGGTTGAGCCCAAACACCAAGACATACAGCACAGGACACAAGAAAAGGGTCAGCAGGGTGGAAAAGGCCAGGCCGAACATGAGCACATTGGCCATGGGCCGCCACAGCTCTCCGCCTTGCAGGGCCAGGGGGAGAAGGCCCAGAATCGTCGTGCAGGCAGTCATGACAATGGGCCGCAGACGCATTTTGGCCGCCTCCAGCACGGCCTGCACCGCATTGTCCCTTGTTTCCCGCTCAATCTCGATCTGATCGATCATCATAATCGCGTTGTTCACTATGATCCCCACCAGGCTGATCATACCCAGCAAGGCCATAAAGCCGAAAGGTGAGCTGGTCAAAAGCATACCGGCCACAACCCCGATCATGGCCGGAGGCAGGGTAAGCAGAATCACCCCCACCCGACGCAGGGAATTGAATTGGACAATGAGGATAAAAGCGATGAGTCCCAGGGCCAGGGGCACATTGACCATGATGGACCGATTGGCCCTTTCCGATTCCTCATATTCCCCGCCATAGGCGATATCATAGCCCCAGGGCCATTTTTTGGAATCCTGCATTTTGCTCAGCCACGGTGTGATCTGTTCATGCAGGATATGGCTGGGAAAAAATCCCGGAGCCACATCCGCCTTAACAGTCAGGGTTCGCCGACAGTCCCGATGCCGGATATTGCCGGGCTGCCATTTCAGTGTCGGCCTTGCCACCTGGCCCAGGGAGACGCTTTCCTGATGGTCAGGGGAATAGATCTGTGCGCCGGCCAATCCCTCCGGATCATGGCGCACATCATCTGTGGAGCGTAAAATGATGGGGATGAGATCCTCTCCCTGCCGGTACTCGCTGATCTCCAGCCCGGAAAAATGTCCGTACAGGGAAACCGCAATATCCTCTGAGGACAGCCCGGCTTTTTTGGCCCGGTACTGATCCACATTCAGGACCAGCTTTTTGGACCATTCCCCCCAGTCGTCCCAGACTGAGGTAATGCCCTGCAAACCGGCAATGTGTGCTTCAATCCTGTCCCGCAGGGAGTACAATATCTTTTGCTTGTCCCCGGAGATCCGGACCTGGATCGGAGCCCCCACCGGCGGGCCGCGCTCCAGGAGGCGGACCGAAGCCCGGCTGTCCGGAAAATCGGTTTGGATGGCATTTTCAGCCCGTTTACGCAGAATCCAGGTCTGCTCCTCGCTGCGGGTCCTGACGATGCAAAAGGCGTAATTGGGCTTGAACTGCTCCGGCTCCATGGCCAGATACCAGCGGGGACCGCCAAAGCCGACAAACGAGCCCACATCCTGCACCTCATCTTGCTCTTCCAGCCATGTTTCCAGCCGGGCCACTCGGTCCCGGGTAGCTTGAATGTCCGTTCCATAGGGCTGCCAAAAATCAATGACCACGATCTCCCGTTCATTGGGCGGGAAAAACATGCTGGGCACAAAGGTGAATCCCCAGACAGACAGGCCCATAAGCACCGCTACCCCAAGAAGGAACAGCTTTGGCCGGCACAGACAAACCTCCAGAAAGCGGGCATACAGGTTGTAAATGGCCCTCTGCCTGCTTTGGGTCTGCTTTGTGGGTGCCGAAAGCATGGATGAGCTGAGCAGAGGCACGAAGCTCATGGCCAAGAGCCAGGACATGAGCAGGGTCACTGTAACCACGGTGAACAAGGAGCTTGTATATTCCCCGGTCATGGACTGGGCCAGGGGGATGGGCAAAAAGACGAAAATGGTGGTCAGGGAGGCGGAAAGCAGGGGCATCCAGAGTCTGTGCACCGCCTGGATCGCAGCCTTGGTTTGTTCCATGCCCCTGGACATCTGGACCAGGATATTCTCACTGACCACCACGCCATTGTCCACCAGGATACCCAGGGAGATGATCAAGGCCCCGATGGACACAATGTGCAGCTTGACCCCGAGGATACGCATGACGGCCACTGCTCCGAGCATGGCCATGGGCACCAGCAGTCCGGCCACTGCTCCGGTCCGCCAGCCGACAAAGGCGAACATGACCAGGACCACAAAGACAAAGGCCTGCAGGAGGTTGCGGGTGAAGTCGGTTATGGCCTCCTGGACATGGTCGGGCTGGAACATGAAGATATCCAGATCCATGCCTACCGGGAGCATGGTCTTTATCTCCGGCATCTTGTCCTTGATCCGCTGTCCCAAACGGACGATATTTCCGTCCTCGACCATGCTCAAGGCCAAGAGAATGCTTTTCTCTCCCTGATAGCGAACCATCTCCCGGGGCGGATCCGCATACCCCCGGGAGATATCGGCCACCTCCCCGAGCATGACGGTTTCCGCCTTGCCGGGAATATGGATAAGCGCCCGGCGCAGAGCTTCAAGGTTGGTGAACTCTCCAGTGGACTCCAAAATCACCCGTTCCGGCCCCAGGAGGATCTCTCCACTGGGCTGCAGGCTGTTCTGCCTCTGCAACTGAGCTGCCAGCTGCCGGGGGGGCAAGCCCAGCTCAGCCAGGCGGGAATTGGAGAACTCGATGAATATCCGCTCATCCTGCACTCCGTGAAGCAGGACCTTGGCCACGTCCGGAACAGTGATCAGCTCGTCCCGGACCTCCTCGGCCATGTCCTTGAGCTCACTGTTCACATAGCCCTCACCGGTCAGGCAAAGCAAAATACCATAGACATCGCCGAACTCGTCGTTGACCACCGGTTGCCGGGCACCCTGGGGCAGGTTGGGGATGGTGTCCCGGACCTTGTTCCGCAACCGCTGCCAGATAGGCTGCATATCGGTCAAATGTTCATAGACATTGACATACAGGACCGAAAGCCCGGCCATGGACTGGGAGGTGATGGTCTCCACCTCGCCCATTTCCCGAATCCGCTCCTCGAGCTTGTCCGTGACCAGTTTCTCCACCTTTTCCGGGGCCGCCCCAGGGTAGACGGTGACCACCACGGCCTGGCGGATGGTAAAAGTGGGATCCTCCAGCCGGGGCATGCTCCAATAGGAGCATACCCCGGCCAGGGCCAGAAGGGCAAAAAAGACCCAGGCGGTCCGGCTATTCTTCAGGCACAGAGCGGCCAGATTCATGATCTAACACCCGTACGTGCATGCCTTCCCGCAGGCGATGGACACCCCGAAGGACAATTGTTTCCCCGCCTTTCAGCCCGGATAGGATCTGCACCCCTTGGGCGGTGAGATCCCCGACAACAACCTTGTGCTTGCCCACTGTGCTGTGTTCTCTGTCCACCTTCCAAACAAACCTGGACCCTCCGGATTCCCCGACTACAGCCTGGACCGGGACGCACACTGCTTGCCGTCCCTCTTTGGTCCTCAAATTTGCCTGAGCGGCCATGCCGGCCCGTATCCGGCTATCCCCTTGCTCCAGGACAAGGACCACAGGGTAGGTGCCTAAAGCTCCGGCCTGGGCTCCGACTTCACTGACCCGGGCCGCAAGCTCTGCTTGCGGCAGGGCATCGAGGTGAATCTGGGCCATATCACCAGCCTCAATCCCGGAGATCACAGCTTCAGGAACGGTGATCTCCACCTCCATATCTTGTTCGGAGTTGAGAATCACCGCCGGCTGGCCGGCCTGTACCGTCTGATGGGCCTCCAGGGGTACGTCAGCCACCTTCCCGGCCCAGGGAGCCCGCAGAAGGCAGTCCTCAATATCCTTTTTTGCCTGGTGAAGGGCGTTGCGGGCCGCATCCTCCCTGGCCTCCAGGGCCTTGAGGGTCCCCCGGGCCTTGTCCAGATCCTTCCGGCTGAGATTCCGGGTTTCATACAAGGCCTTGACCCGCTTGTAGCTGGATCTGGCTTCCTCCAGCCGGGCCTGGACTTGATGCAAACCAGCTTGCCGGTCTTTGACTGCCAGGCGGTAATCGCCTGGATCTAATCCGGCCAGGACCTGTCCCGCCTGCACCCGGGATCCCTTGTGGACTCTCATGTCTTCAATCGTCCCGGCCTGCTCAAAACTGAGCCGGGTCTGGACAGCAGCCTGCACCCGGCCGGGATAAGATACCTGCCTGGGACCGTTCGCTTCAGGCACAGTCATAGTCACCACCGGCCTGGGCTGGGAGGCCGTCGAAGAGGCAGAATCCGCCTCCGGCTGACCATTGCAGCCCAGGCAGATAAAGCACACCCACATCAGGAACATGCGAAAGGATATATAACGGGTGCAACTCTTCATTGATGAACCGATATTTTCGAGGTTTTGAGATTTGCCGGGCAATGAGGGAGAGGGACCTCCGTTGTTTTCATACCTGATTAAACCGGCGACATCAGTCTTCAGCCTCTACCTCTTTATGCAGCCCCCGCACCCACTCGGACTTCTCCGCATCCGTCTTGGTCCATTCCATCCAGGACATGGCCCGTTGCAGGTCCAGCAGATCCCGGGCGTATGTTGATCTGGCCAGGATGTGCCGCTGCTCCTGGACATGCCATTCCTTTTGGGCGTTTAGAAGATCCAGAATGGGAATCTGACCCTTGGCGTACTTTTTTTGAATGATTTCAAGGTTTTTCTGGGATTGCTCCCTGGCTTTTCGGCTCAAGCGAAGACCAGGCAGGGATGCAGACAGGGAATGCACAGCACTGCGTACCTGCTGCTCTGTGAGCTGTCTGGCCTTCTTCTGTCTGCTGCGCAGGGTACGCAGCTCAGCCTGGGACTCCTGGATCTCGTATGCCCGCCGTCCACCTTGAAACAGAGGCAGACTCAGGTTTACAGCCGCGGACCATTCCTGCTGGTCGCGCGTCTCGCTCAGAGCCTGCATCTTAGACTCAATACCTGCAAAGACCGGCTGGTACTCAGGCGGCTGTCCGGGATCGGAAAGTCTCACCTCCGGTCGGTCTTCATCAAACACCTGCTCAAACTCCAAGGCCAATCCGACTTTGGGCACATACACGGAGCGTTTTCTTTTGCCAAGCTCAATGTGGGCAGATTTCAAGCCTTCCTTCAAGGCGGCCAATTCCGGAGAGTTCTGCCGGGCGACCCTGAAGACAAAGTCAGCCACCTGCTCTTTTTTGTGGCTGGAGGTCATAACAGATGACATCCCCTGATGGACACAGGATGCGATTTTGTCCTGCCCTGGCCCTTCCTGCAGATTCCAGCGTGTGTCTTGATCCACGCCCATGGCCTGATTCAGGGCTACCCAGGCCTTTTCCAGATTTGACTCAGCCTGCAGAACCCGCTTTTGCTGCCTGGTCTTTTGGGTCTGCCAGCGCAAAACATCCTCTGGACCGGAGTATCCGGCTCTGCGCCGGACCCTGGCCAAGTGCAGATTGTCCTGTATCAACTCCAGATTCTGTCTCTCTATCCGGCCCATGGCCTGGGCTTGAAGCACTGCCCGGTATCGCCTTCCGGCCCGATGCATACCATCCAATGCCTCTGCCTCGGCCTCCAGCTCCTTGTACCTGGCTGCGTGCCGGCTGGAACGGAATGCGCTGATGACAGAGTCGTCGAAGATCACCTGCCGCAAAGATATGTGGCCCGAGGTCCGGGCTTCGGGAACAAGTCCCAGGGAGGCCTCAGCTCGGTCTGCGTCTATGCGCCTGGACTGCACGCTGCCCTCTATCTGGGGCCAAAGCCCCCCCGCCGCCTGCCCGACCCGGGCCCGGGCCGATTCAGCTTCAGCCTTCATGCTCTCAATATCCGGATAGGTCTGTGCCGCCCGGTGCATAGCCTGCTGCATGCTCAAGAGTGGAAGCTGGTCAGGAGTGTTCTGTGCATCCTCAGGGTGCAGGATCTCGGCTTCAAGGGAAATATTCAGCCCAATATCCCAGCCCATTTCCCTGGCTGTACGGGCGTTTATGCACAGCCTGTCCACAGAATCCACATCTTGGGGCACATCTTGAGGTGCCTCTCCGGACAACAGTTCCCGGGTATTCAAGGCCATACGTCTGGCCAGCTGGACACGCATCCTTGGCCTGGCTCCGGCCAGAGCCCCGGCCTGGACATCCGTATACCCGGCAGCGGAAAAGGAGGGTATCTTTTTCTTGGTAAGCCCCTGAAAGAGTCTCTTCCGCTCGGGCAAAGACAGATCAAGACCGGGAGCAGCATACACCGGTGCACGGCCCTGCACGTGCTCCAAAAAGGATTGTGCATCACACATCCCGTGCACAATCAACTCACAATTCAGGCTCTGTCCCAATCGGACAAGAGCTGCCTCCACCCGGGGTTCTGATTGCAAAAGTCCGCCTGGAACCAGAATTCTGATTTTTTGGGGGTCGAAAAGGCGCTGCATGTACTCCACATCCAGCTTCACGCGGCCTCTCTCTCGGATCAGGATCACATTTTCCTGGGCCCTGTCCTGGACCTGGGTTATCTCCGGGAGGATCTGCGAAAGATTTAAGAGACTCATCCCCATCACCGGCATGGAAGGATGTACGTTCAGCCTGGATGCGGCCAGAACAGCCAGAGGACCAAAAGCCCAGATTATGTCCAGCTTGGAATCCCGGGCTGCAGAAGCCAAAACGGCTTGAGTTCGCTCCAGGTCCCAGTCGATTTTCCATTCCTGGGGGCTGACAATGTGTACTTGGTCCGCCCCGAACAGATCTCGAAGCTCAGCAATGGCTTTCGATGCAATCTCAATAACCTCCGGTCCGGCTCCGCCCTGTATGCATCCGATACTTACCGTCCGCACGGTCGATCCTGGCCTTTTTTGTCCTTCTTTGTGCACAGCAGAGTTCTGAGTATGTCCTGGCTGATGTGTCTCGCTCTTGCTCTTTTGGGGCAGCGCTGACTGGGAGGATTCTTCGGGGGTGTTTTTTTCCTCTGCGGGCTCAATAAAATCCAGCACTAAACGGTAGGCCCCTGGTCGAGGCGGGTCTGTGTCCAAAATAACTGTTTGTCGGGTACGTGCGCCAGGTTTCAACTCCAGATCCAGGCCTTGTTCCCCAATCCGCAAATCACGGATCAAGCCCTTAAGTTTCTGGTGCATGACCCTTTCGGGCACCTGCAGGTCAAACTTCTGAAAACCAATGTGCACAGTTGCGTTGTTCACCTTTGTTATAGAGGTCGGTTCCTGCCCCCGGGCCTCTACAACCACTCGGGTAAATTTCGAATGTTCACCCACTCGGAAACCGTATATGCTTGCTGCCTGAACTTCTGGAGCTGTAGATTTCAGATTTTCAGCAGTGGATTCAAGGACAAGATCCGTACGTACCGGCCTGTGCTGCCCCTGGGGTAAAGAATCGATAGGCTTTGGCTTTGTTCCTCGATCCTGGCTTTTTTGAGACATTGAGGCATCGGCCGGTGAAGTGTCTGCTGGTGATTGTATTTCGGTCCCAGGCCAAAAATCCAAGACCAGACGGTAGTGTCCAGGCCGATGGTCGTTTTTAAGCACCACTTCTTCCACCCACAGATCAGTATGGCTGGTATGCAGGACGATGCTTTGCTCTGATGCACCTGTCCGGGACGCCACCTGGGTCAAGCAGGACTCTGAGGGTATATCTAGGGCGTTCCAATCCGAGTCCAGAGACAGAGAATTGAAACTGATCGTGTAGGTGGAATTGGAGAGCGGTCCCATTTCCAGAGGCCGCGGGCCACGACAGGCAAGAACTGCCCGGCTGGCCCCATTATGCATTCCCAGGCGCAGATCCAGAAGTTCTGTTTGCTGCGCACAAAGACCAGATCCGGCCCAGACCAGAATCACAAAGCAGATGATAAACGTGCGGATCAAAAATTTCTTTTTTTGTAACATCAGACATCCTGCTCCCAACAGGCAAAAGAAAAAAACTTTTCGCCCTTGTTGGGAAGATAGTGGTCAGGTACTCTAGAACCAGGCAGATAACCTGTCAACAGAGGAGATTTGCGGAGACAAGTCATCATGCACATGCCCATCGACTACTCGCTGTACCTGGTTATCAGCCAGGACGACTGTAGAGGCCGGGATGTATTCGCCGTCCTGGAACAGGCAATCCAGGGCGGAGTAAGCCTGGTCCAACTCCGGGAAAAGACTATGCCCACCCGGGACTTGGTCGCTATGGCCAAAAAGATGAAGGCCTTGCTGGCCCAGTACGACATCCCCTTGATCATCAACGACCGGGTGGATGTGGCCTTGGCCGTGGACGCCGAGGGTGTCCACGTAGGTCAGGACGACATGCATCCCCTGGACGTCCGCCCCCTTATCGGACCGGAACGCATACTCGGCCTGTCTATAAACACCCAGGAGCACATCCAGGAAGCCCTAACCCTCCCAGTGGACTATTTGGGGGTAGGTCCGGTTTTCGCCACCCAGACCAAGAAAGACAGCAAACCGGTCCTGGGCGTGGATGGTCTGTCTTTTATGTGCAGGAAAGCACAAGTGCCTGTTGTCGGCATTGGAGGTATACATCAAAAGAACGCGGAACAGGCTCTGGCCTCCGGAACAGAGGGTATAGCTGTGGTTTCCGCTATCTGCGGTGCACATAGCCCCCTGGATGCCGCAAGAGCATTGAAAAATTTGGTCACCAGACAGAAAGCTCACCAGTGACGCATCATTAAGACTCTGGCAGAAAAGGCACGAAAGTTTGAACCGAAAAATAAGCACGCATAGCCAACCTTATGTGCGGTAGTTGACAGCATCGACTTCCAGGGATAAGACTTTGTGAAAAATTTCCTTTAAGGAGGTCACGCGCATGAACTGTCTGATTTTCGGCCCCAACGGCAGCGGCAAAGGCACCCAGGGCTCCCTGGTCAAAGACAAACTCAACATCGCCCACATCGAATCCGGAGCCATCTTCCGGGAGCACATCAACCAGGGCACAGACCTGGGCAAAAAGGCCAAGGCATACATCGACAAAGGGGAACTGGTTCCCGACGACATCACCATCCCCATGGTCCTGGAAACATTAAAGGACAAAGGCCAGAACGGCTGGCTCCTGGACGGTTTTCCCCGCAATATCGTCCAGGCTAAAAAGCTCTGGGAAGCCCTGCAGGAAGCCGGGATGAGCCTGGATTATGTGATTGAGATCACCTTGGACCGCCAAGTTGCCAAGAACCGGATCATGGGCCGCAGACTGTGCGTCAACGACCCCAACCACCCCAACAATGTGTTTATCGACGCCATCAAGCCGGACGGCGACAAATGCCGGGTATGCGGAGGCGAACTGAAAGCCCGCTCCGACGACCAGGATGAGGCGGCCATCGACAAACGGCATGACATTTACTACGATACTGAAAACGGGACACTGGCCGCAGCCTATTTTTTCAAAGATCTGGCCAATCAGGGCAAAACCAAGTACATTGAACTCGATGGTGCCGGAGACATTCAAAGCATCAAACAAAAGTTGGCTGATCAGCTGAACTGAAGCTTGGACCGGGCCCTTTGTGCCGTCATTTTTAATCCCGCTTCGGCGGGATTTTTTTTAGATTTGCCGGAGGCGGCGCTGAACAATGAACACTGAACACTGGGAACTCATAAGACCACCATGCCCCACATCGACCCCCAAGACGGCCCCATTCTGGTCCTGGGCGCCACCGGCTATGTCGGCGGCCGCCTTGTTCCCCGCCTTTTGGACCTGGGCTACGCAGTCCGGGCCGGAGCCAGATCTGTGGCCAAGCTCTCCTGCCGCCCCTACAGCTCCCACCCCCGCTTGGACTTGGCGGGTGTGGATGTTTTGGATGAGTCCTCCCTGGAACGGGCCCTGACCGGATGCCAGGCCGCATACTACCTGGTCCACTCCATGCAGGCCAAAGGGGGGAAATTCCAGGACCTGGATCAGAAAGCAGCCCGGAACGTTGTCCAAGCTGCTGAAAAAACAGATTTAAAACGGATCATCTACTTGGGCGGACTGGGCGATGATGCCGACGACTTGAGCGAGCACCTCCGCTCCCGCTACGAAGTTGGCCGCATCCTGCAGGAGGGGCCGGTACCAACCACCTTTTTTCGAGCAGCCATCCTTCTGGGCGCAGGCAGCGCCTCTTTTGAGCTCATCCGCTACCTGGTGGACCGTCTGCCGATCATGACCACTCCCCGCTGGGTGTTCACCGAGTCCCAACCCATAGCCATCAGCAACGTCCTGACCTACCTCACCGGCTGCCTGCAGGTGGAAGCCACGAGCGGGAAGACCTTTGAGATCGGCGGCCCGGATGTGCTCAGCTACAAAGAGCTCTTCGATATCTACGCCCAGGAAGCAGGCCTGCGCAAGCGGATCATCATTCCCGTGCCTTTACTCACCCCCAAGCTGAGTGCGGCCTGGATCCACCTGGTCACCCCAGTTCCGGCCGGGATAGCCAAGCCCTTGATCGATGGGCTACGTAATCGAGTTGTGTGTCAAGAAAACCGCATTGTGGACCTCATACCTCAGGATCTGCTCACCTGCCGCCAGGCCATCCGCCAGGCCCTGCAAAAGGTCCAGCAACAGGAGGTGGACACCTGCTGGTCGGACGCCGGAGAGCTCAGCCCCCCGGAATGGGTGACCTGCGGGGATGCATCCTATGCCGGAGGGACAATCAAGGAATGCAATTACAAAGTCACCCTGGGCAGCACCCCGGAAGCCTTGTGGCCGGTCATCACCAGCTTGGGCGGGGAAAAGGGCTGGGGCTATGCCAACAGCCTGTGGGCCCTGCGCGGGGTCATGGACCGGATGATCGGGGGGATCGGTCTGGCCCGGGGCAGACGTACATCCCAAGAGTTGCGGGTGGGAGATGCCCTGGATTTCTGGCGGGTCCTGGTGGTGGAGGAAAACCGGCGTCTGCAGCTCTTGGCCGAAATGAAGCTGCCGGGAGAGGCCATCATGGAGCTGGAGATTGTTGACCAGGGTCAGGACCGATGCGAGCTGCGTCTCATCTCCCGCTTCCTGCCCCGGGGCCTTTTGGGCCTGGCCTATTGGTACAGTGTCTATCCCTTGCACGGTCTGGTCTTTCAAGGCTTGCTCAAGGCTCTGGCCAAAGCCTCCAACGCCACCATCATTCACGGCCCGGAATCCTTTGACCGCAGCCAGGATGCCTGTGCCCTGCCGGACAGTTCTTCAAAGACGTGACCGCGCATGAAAAAGTGATGTCTTATGAGTTACCTACAGATAAAACACCTTCAGATCATACAAAAAATCAAATCAGCCTTCTATGTTCTGCTCCTGATCCTCATTGTATTGCCTT
>JBNJII010000079.1:0-11673 GCA_051749205.1 Thermodesulfobacteriota bacterium
ATACCGGGATGCTCCTGGTCCAGGCCCAGCTGGAGGAGGACAAGGTCCTGGATTTCTGGAAGCAGTGGGTCCAGGATGTGACCTCTTTAGTCCACACATCCTTCTCCTACCAGGAGCTGGCCGATGAGTTGGAACGGGCAAAGCTCAATATTGAAGACGGTCTGGTCCAGACCAAGGAAACATTGGCCGGGCTGTGCTCCAAACTGGGCTATTTTCAGTTTTTTGACGGCCAGGCCAAGGCTGAAGAACGCTATGTGCATCAGCTCCGGCGGATCAGAGCCATGGATCTGCAAGAGGCAGTAGAGACCTTTTTCCAGCCGGAGAACTTGCAGGCCTGCTGCATCCTCCCGGAGGCGGCTGAACTGACAGAAACGGATTTGTTATCACCTGTGCAAAAAGTCAGGTCCGGCCATGGCCAAGGCAGGACAGTGGGCAGCAAAGCCCCAAAAACAGGAAGAGAGCAGGCCAAGATTGTGGACATTGGGGCCCAGGGCCGACTCGTGGTCCAGGTGGATAGGACCCTGCCCTACACTGCCCTGGACCTGAGTTTTTGCGGGGGAGACAGGCTCATCTCAAAGCAGGAACAGGGGCTCAGTTTTCTCCTGTCCAAAGCCCTGATGCGGGGGACACAGGACTGGAATGCATCCAGGATTCAGTCCTTTTTGTCTTCCAAGGCGGCCTCATTGAGCGCTCACGCCGGACGGGACCAACTGGCTGTGGTGTCCAAGTTTCCTTCCCAGTTCACTGCGGACATGACCGGGCTCATGTCCGAGATACTTACCCACCCGGCCTTTGGCCAAGAGGACACGGACAAGGTCATAGCCGAGCAGCAGGCCCAGATCGCGGCTCTGACCGACCATCCCATGGGGAATTTGTCCCGGGAGGTCTTTCCCTTTTTGTTTCCTGATCATTTTTTGGGCTATTATCTTTTGGGTCGGCCTGATGAACTGCCCGGATACACCCCGGAGCGGCTGTCCCGGCTGTGGGAGACGCAGAAGCGATGTCCCTGGGTGCTCAGTGTGTGTGGAGACTGTGACCCGGACCGATTTGTAGACTGGGCATCCAATGTGCTGCCCAACCGGGAGGGACAAGCAAAGCGGGAAATGCCGATCCCGGAATGGAACACCGAGCACAGTTTGCATCTGCCCTTAAACGACCGGCAGCAGGCCCACCTCTTGGTGGTTTTTCCGGTCCCGGGATTGGCCCATGCCTCCAATGCAGCTGTGTCTCTTCTGAAGAAGATCTTGGCCGGACAGAACGGCATCTTGTTCCGCGAGCTGCGGGACCGCAGGGGCCTTGGCTATACTGTGGCTCCCATGCTCTGGCGTATTCCTCAGGTCGGTTTTTTGGCCTTTTACATAGGGACTACCCCGGAAGGGGTGGAGCCGGCCAAGGAAGGTTTTGCCCAGGTGGTGGACATGGTTCGGGAGGGACAGTTGACGGACAGGGATCTGATCCGGGCCCAGAGTCTCTTGGAGGTTGAGTATTACCGGGAGCGGCAGGCCCTGGGGGCGCGGTGCAGCGAGGCCGCGGATTTGTTGATCTACGACCTGGGACTGGACTACTTCCAGGCCATGCTGGCCCAGAGCAGGAGCACGAGCATGGCCGAGATCCAGGAGGCGGCCAGGGAGTATCTGGTCTGGGATGAGGCCTATAGTATAGTGCTCAGTGATTAAGGAAATGCTG
Organism: Thermodesulfobacteriota bacterium; assembly: GCA_051749205.1. Taxonomy (GTDB): domain Bacteria; phylum Desulfobacterota; class Desulfovibrionia; order Desulfovibrionales; family Desulfothermaceae; genus Desulfovermiculus. Next base: position 1,687 of record JBNJII010000079.1, read on the forward strand.
GGATGCTGGGAGATAAGATAATGCTGGGATGCTGGGATGCTGGGATGTTTACCCCATGAAACCGTGAACCCCTTTCTTCGTTCCCAGGGTCCTCCCTGGGGACGTCTTATTCTTATGGCTCCGGCCATCATCTTTTTCTTCTCCGATCCGGGGTTCCAGCCAGAATTGCAGAACAGGGGCTGGAGCCCCAGGAGAAAACGTTACGAGGGAGGACCCTCGTAACGAAGAGAAAGCAATGTGGTGACAATCCGATTGACGCATACAGTATGGTAGACTATTTTGTATACTGTATCAGGAGGCCACTCATGCGCACAACAACTATCCGCATATCAACAGAAGCCCATGCTCTGTTAAGGCAGATTGCCCAGGAAGAAAATGAACCTATGCAGTCTGTGCTGAACAGAATTCTGCACAAACACCGCCGGGAACAGCTGCTGATGAAAACAAACGCAGCCTTTTCTGAGCTGCAGAAAAATCCTGACCAGTGGAAAGAGGAGCAAAAGGAAAGAGCACTGTGGGAGCAGACCCTTGCTGATGACCTGGAGCTTGAATGACCACACCGAGACGTGGTGAAATCTGGTGGGTAGACCTCAATCCAACACGAGGTCATGAACAGTCCGGAAAGCGTCCCGGCCTGGTCATTTCTGACGATATCTTGAACGAGGGTCCGGCTGAGCTGGTTGTTGTTTTGCCCCTGACTAGCAGGGACAAGAAAATCCCGGTTCATGAGAAAATTATCCCGCCTGAAGGAGGACTCACCGACATCAGCTATATAAAATGCGAGGATATCAGGTCGGTCTCCAAGAAGAGGCTGTCAGCCAGAATCGGCAAAGTGGAGGAAAGAACATTGTTGGCTGTTCAGGAAAAAATAAAGATCCTGCTGAGTTTTTGGTAGATGAGTGGAGTATAATGAGAGTCTATGCCTGGTTTACCTCAGAGACCGCAGGAGCGGTCAAGAACCGCGCCCACGCAGAGCATGGGAGCGATAAGAAAAGAAAGTGGCGGGAGCCACAAGAGGGGACGTTACGAGGGAGGACCCTGGCAACGAAGAAGAAATGCTGAAATGCTGGGATGCTGGGATGCTGGGATGCTGGGATGCTGGGAGAGAAGAAATGCTGGAATGCTGGGATGTTTACCCCATGAAACCGGGAACCCCTTTGGGGTGTTTCATTGGGGCTGGGATTCTGGAATGCTGGGATAAGATGAGAAGAGGGCAGGCATTGCGCGAGGACGCGCAGCACTGCCCCTACGCTGAGGATCGCGGTTGATCGCCAAATTCACGAGACATCACAAGTCATGACGTAGCCCATGTCTCTCTGGGTAGGGGCAATCCTAGGCGTCTTCGCCGTATGGTTGCCCTCTTGGTATGTTTTCTTCCTTTTACTTCCCATCTCCTTCCCGCACCGCCCAGTTCAAAAGCTCCATGGATTCCGGATGGTCTGGCTGCAAGCCAAGGCTCCTGCGGAGGAGGCTTTCGGCCACTTCCGGATCGTCGCCCTGTTCCAGGGTCAGACGGGCCAAAAGGCGCAGGGCATCCGGATCCTGAGGGGTAGCCACCAGGGCCTGGTGGAGATGCTGTCTGGCCTGGTCCCGATGACCCGCCTTCCAGGCCAGACGGCCCAGGACACGGTGGGGTACTCCTTGATCCGGTGCTGACTCGGCAGCCTGGCGGCAATAGCTTTGGGCCTGCTCCAAGTCGCCGTCTTCTTCAGCCATCTGCCCCAGGCGGAGCAGGGAATAGCTGTGTCCGGGCATGAGTTCCAGGCAGCGATAGAAACAGGTTCGGGCCTGATCCCTGTCTTGGAGTTTAAGGCATACATAGCCATAGTTGTACTGGGCCATATAATTGTTTTCATCCACATCCAGAATGCTGCGGAATTCAGTGCAGGCCTGATTGAACTCACCTACCCGAGCCAGGCAGATGGCCAGGGAATTTCGGGCCAGGGTGTTTGATCCGTCCAAAAGAAGGGCCTGGTTGTAGGCATGCATGGCTTGCCGCAGTTCATTGCGGGCAAAAGCCCGGTCTCCCTGTAAGGTCAAGGTTGTGCTGTCCAAAGAGGCCAGACCGGGCGGAGGGAGAAGGCGGGCGTGGTCCAAGGCCTGCTTGGCCAGGCCCAAGGTCTCTCCCCGAGTGATGTCCAGACACGGATAGTAGCCTATCCCGGCCGCAGCTTCTTCTTGGGCCTGTGACGGCAAGGCGGTTAAGAGCTCCTTCAGGGCAGCTGTGGATTCTTCTGGGGTATATTCCGGGAGATACACAAGCAAGCTGCCCAGGCTGTATATGGTGAACATACTGGCCTGAGGAAGGTGCCTGGCGTGATGGTGCAGGATCTTGAGGGCCTCCTGAAGGTGGGAATGGGGGACGCTGACCAGGGCCAGAGCAAATCGGCTCGTGTGTCTACGGACTTTGGCCCAGTGCAGAAAAAACTCGCTGGAGTTGGGGAAAAATAGTTCACAGGTGGGAGAAGCGGAGACTGCTTTCAGGGACTCTCTCTTGTGTATATACTCATCAGGGTCTTCCACGAGGCGCAGGGGGTCATGCAGGTGCACTTGGCCCTCTCCGGGAGGCAAAATGAGGACCTCCGCCAGGCTGGATGTGTCCTGAACCTGAAGCAGACGGATCTCTGCCTTGGGAGGTGGATCGGAGTCGTCCGCTTCAGGGGCAAGGACCTGAAAGTGATGCCCTTTCCTGGCCCGGTGTATGCTGCCCAGGTCTATGTGCACTCTGGAGGGGGAAGCAACTTCAGTAATCCGGCCGCATCTTCGTAACACATCAGCCGGGGTGATGACCTCTTCTGTGCCCTGGCGGAGGGCCCGGTTTTGACACTCGCTGGCCATGTCCAAAAGGTGCATGCTCAGCTCGCGGGCTTCGATCTGCAGGGATGCACCGTTTACGTCCTGGGGAAAGCTTATCCCACCGGAACTGACCTCGGCCTTGATCAGGGCCCCGCTGACAGGGTGGGCAAACTGCAGCCCTCGAACAGCTTCCAGGATATGTGCGGCCCGGGAATGGATGCTGTGCGGTCCGACGCCGGGCAAGAGGACGGCAAATGCGTCTCCTAACGTTCTGGAGACCTGGCTGTGGGCTCCGGATGCCGTTTGTATCCCTTGGCCCGCTTGTCGCAGGACCTGATCGCCAAAGGCATGTCCGCCCTGACGGTTTATTGTGGGCAGGTTGGCAATCTTTACCACCAGTAAGGCAAAGTCCGGCCGTAGGCCGGAGTCTTCTACTGATCCGAGACCTGGACGTAAGGAGTCGGCCAATTTTTGGATGTGCTTGGCCAGACAATCCAGAAAGATTTCCCTGCGCAGGACAGTGGTCAATGGATCCTGATTGAGCTGGACTTCCAGGGCCATGCTTTGCAGGCAGGGAGAGAGGAGGTGGGGCAACACAGGGGCCAGGGGCGCAGCCTGCTCCGGACAGACCCCGGTCAAACGCAGCATGCCCAGCCTTCTGCCCTCGTGCACCAGGGGGATGAGCAGAATATCCCCATCCAAAACCGCCTGGCCTTTTTCAGACCCGTACCCTCGGGGAGGAAAGTACAAACTGGCGGTGGAAAAAAAGAGCACAGGGCGAAGAAAGTCTTGGAGGCGTTTTTCGGACTTAATGAGGTGGTCTGGGCGAAGGGATGACATGAAAGCGAGGAACTCCTTGGGGCCAATAGTATGCATTGATGTCTATGGATTTGTAATTGACTGGACCCGGTTGTGCAAGAGGCGGGACAAAGGGCTGTTTCTTTTATTTATTTGAGCAATATCAATGAGTTCAATCGATATCTTGAACGGATATGCAAGCTGCGCACATATGCACCGCGCACAGGGCCATCTCCAGCCTTGATCAAATATCCAATTCTCCGTAGGCTCGGCCGTTCTCAATATGTTGTTGTGACCGACAAGGAGGTCATGTACAGTGCACCAATGACCATCAGAGTGTGGGGCATGTATTCAGAACATGCTTGTGGCGCATGCCCAGAGCCTTGGTGGTGTGTGGATGGGGAGATATTGAATCAGGAAGATGAGGTACTTAAAAGCTTTGATCTGCCCAGCCATCGATATGAGCTTATGGCTGGTGTGACCTGTGCTCATCCGGCCCAAGAAGGGCATTCCAGAGAAAAACACTCAATGAACTGCTTGTGGAGGATTTTAAATGATTGATGTGCATACCTTCCCATTGGGACCGTTGCAAACCAATTGTTTTGTTGCTGTGAGCGGCAATCGGGCTTTGGCCATTGATCCGGGGGGCGATCCGGCGGAAGTGGTCAAATTTTTACAGACCCGGAGCTTGCGTCTGGAGGCCATTGTCAACACACATTTTCATTTCGATCATATCCTGGGCAATACCGCCTTGCAGGAGGCCACCGGGGCCCAGATATTCGGCCCTGCAGAAGACGATTCCCTGCTTCAGGCCCAAGTGGGAGGAGGCGGAGGCATGATGGGCTTTCCCGAGGTCCCTGCCTTTGAGTATGAGCCTCTGAAGCCCGGGGAGAGAGAGTGGCTTGGGGAACGATGTGAGATTTTGCATACACCGGGACATACCCCAGGGAGTGTGTCCCTGTATTTCCCGGACAGCAAAGTCCTGTTTGGCGGAGACCTCATTTTTCAGGGGTCCATCGGCCGGACCGACTTTCCCGGAGGCAGTATGGAAGCCCTTTTGCAGGGTGTGAAGGAAAAGGTGTTCACCCTGCCGGAGGATACCGTGATTTACCCGGGACATGGGCCGCAAACGACAGTGCAGACCGAGAAGAGATCCAATCCTTTTTTCCGGGAAGGGGCCTTTTTCTAAAGGCGACTGGTTGGACGCAAGATGTCCCTCTACAGCACCTTGGATCCCCTGAAAAGTTGGTTTGGTGTGCTGCGCCTGCTCGGCGGTTGCGGGTCCCAGGTAATCCAGTCCCGGCGATGCCAAGTATGTGCCAAAGCTGTACGCCTTTCGCAATGTGCGGACGGGATGTGTGCGGAATGTGATATGGATCTGCAGCCCCGGTTGGGTGGCTTTTGCCCTGCATGTGGGCTCCTGTATGCCTTCTCGGAAATAGAGCCCTATCTGTGCGCGCAATGCCGAAAGACATACCCTCCCTGGGATGGCTTCGGTTTTCTGAATGCATATGCCGGGGTCCTTCGGGACATGATTCTGGATTTTAAGTTCCATGCCCATTTTGAACGCCGCCAAGCTTTGCGTGCTTTGCTGCAAAGGGCCCATGCATATCATTTTCAGGGTCTTTGCCCGGAATGTATAATCCCTGTGCCATTGCACAAGCGGAGGCTGCGGGAACGGGGATTCAATCAGAGCCTGGAGATTGCCCGGGGATTGAGCCGCAGGCTCAATGTTCCGATACAGCCGCGGGCTCTGGAAAGAATGCGCTGGACCAGGGCCCAAAGCGGCTTGGAACGCAAAGAACGTCAAAAAAATGTACGGGGCGCTTTTCGGGCCGTGCCTGACCGAGTCCAGGGGAAACATGTTTTGCTGGTCGATGATGTAAGCACGACCGGGGCCACCCTGCAGGCCTGCGCCCGTTCCTTGCGTCGAGCCGGTGCGCACCGGGTGGATGTTTTGGTCCTGGCCGTGGCCCCGGGATGAGATGGTCCAGGCTTTTGCAGCCGAGTTCCTGAGAGGTTTCAGCTTTGCCTGCGGCAAATCTGAAATATTTTTTTGCCCCAAAGAGGGCAAAAAAAGGTGCACATTTGGCGGATTGATCAAGCATGAAACGCACGAAGGTGCCAGTCCGACAAAGGGAAGCAGGACAAAAAAGCCCTGGGCGAGCCTGGGAGAGGCTTGACTTTTGGGGCTCAAAGAGGATAAAAGACATATTTTACTTTTTGCGGAGGTAGCCTATGTATGCGATTGTGAATACAGGAGGCAAGCAATACAAGGTCCAAGAGGGGCAGACCCTGCAGGTGGAAAAACTTCCAGCCGATGTCGGGGCGGAAGTTGTCTTGGATCAGGTCTTGCTTGTCAATTCAGATCAGGGTGTTCAGGTGGGCAATCCCCTTGTCCAGGCCAAGGTGACCTGTGAGGTCCTCGACCAGGCCCGGGATCGCAAGGTGGTGATTTTCAAACACAAGAAACGAAAAGATTACCGGCGCAAGGCAGGGCACAGACAGCCCTACACAGTGCTGAAGGTCAAGGCCATCGAGGTCTAGAACGGAGGAAAATATGGCCCATAAAAAAGCCGGAGGAAGTTCCCGCAACGGTCGGGACAGCATTGGACAAAGGCGAGGGGTGAAGAAGTTCGGCGGCCAGCAGGTCAAAGCCGGCAATATTCTTGTTCGACAATTGGGGACCAAGATTCACCCTGGCGACAACGTCGGCTTAGGCAAGGATTATACCATTTTTTCCAAAGTCGACGGGTACGTACAATTTGACAAGTATATCCGCAAGCGAAAGCAAAGAACCAGGGTCAGCGTGGTCCCTGCAGAATAGATGTTCTCTTTTCAGCTTTGCCTGCGGCAAATCTGAAATATTTTTTTGCCCCAAAGAGGTCGAAAAAAAGGGAAATTTGCCTGATTGATCAGGTATGAAACGAACGGAGGTCCCGTCCCTCCGTCATTGCCCGGCCCGGACCCTTCGAACACACCGGGATCAGACTCACCGGGCAATCTAGGGGAAAGCCTTTGTATCTGCTCTGGATTACCCCTCCTTCGCGGGAATGACGGACGAAGTGGGATCTTGTTTCATGCGAGAAAAGGGAAAGGGCAGGAGGACGATGACCTTCTGCCCTTTTTGTATGTATGTGGGGAGAAAATGCGTTTTATAGATGAAGCTGTGATTACGGTGCGATCAGGCAAGGGCGGGAGCGGCTGCGTATCCTTCCGCAGGGAGAAATATGTCCCCAAGGGTGGGCCGGACGGTGGAGATGGAGGACGGGGGGGCAATGTCCTGCTCCGGGCTTCGTCAACAAAGCTCACCCTCTACGATTTGCGCCTCAAGCGTCTGTACGCAGCTGCAAACGGTCAGCCGGGAAGCGGGAGGGACAAGCATGGCCGGGACGGTAAGGATATGGTTGTCGATCTCCCCCCGGGAACTGTGGTCAGTCTGGTGAGCCCCGAGGGAGAGGAAGAATTTGTCTGTGATTTGGTCCGGCCCGGTGATGAGTATGTTGTGGCCACAGGCGGACGAGGGGGGAAGGGAAATACCCATTTCAAGTCTTCCACCATGCGCACGCCGCGCTTTGCCCAGCCCGGTGAAGATGGTGAGGAGAAGCGGCTGCACCTGGAGCTCAAGCTCTTGGCCGATGTCGGGCTGATCGGCATGCCTAATGCCGGGAAGTCCACGTTTATCTCCACTGTTTCCGCTGCCCGGCCCAAAGTGGCCGCCTATCCGTTCACCACCCTTGTTCCTCAGTTGGGGGTGATGACCAATGAGCTGGGCTGGCAGATGGTTTTGGCCGACATCCCGGGATTGATTGAAGATGCGCATCTGGGACACGGATTGGGGGACACCTTCTTAAAGCACGTACAGCGGACAAGGCTCCTGGTTCATTTGCTCAGTGCTGAGGATATTTCCAAAGACGACCCTTGGGCTGGGTTTGCTTTGATCAATAAAGAGCTGGAGCGATATGATCCTCAATTGGCTGCCAAGGAACAGATTTTGGTCCTGAGTAAGATTGACCTGTTGCCTGAAGAGGATGTCCTGGCCTTACGGTCCCGGGCTGATGAGGAAGGGCTGGAAATCTTTTGTATCTCATCTTTGACCGGAGAAGGGGTGGAGGACTTGGTCCAAACCCTGTGGGATAAAGTGGATGCGGGCAAAAAGTGAAAAATCGCCCTTATTTGGCTGGTTGTCTGCGCAGATAACAGATGACAATACAGGTGCATCAAAAAGGAGCCGAGGATGACGGCTGAAGCGTCGAGCCGGGATTGGCGTTCCTGGCGGGATCAGGTGTTGAGGTCGGCCGGGCTGGTCATTATCAAGGTGGGAAGTGCTGTGCTGACCACGGATCAGGGCCTGGATTTGCGGGTGGTCAATCGCCTTGCGGATCAGATCGCGTCTTTGCACGATCAGGGTCGGGAAGTGATTCTGGTGTCTTCAGGCGCTGTCGCGGCCGGACGCAGCTTTTTATTTACCGCCGGGGGGCAACTTTCCTTGCCCGAAAAGCAGGCTGCAGCGGCTGTTGGCCAGAGTCGATTGATGCACAGCTACGACGAGGCCTTTGAGCGCTACAATAAAGTAACCGCCCAAATCCTGCTTACCCGGGATGATTTGCGCAGTCGGCACAGGTTCCTCAACGCTCGGAATACCTTTGCCACCTTGTTGGAAAACAAGGTCATTCCAGTGGTCAATGAAAATGATACTGTTGTGGTTCGGGAATTGAAATTTGGAGACAACGATCTTTTGGCCAGCCTGCTCCTCAATGTGGTCCAGGCGGATTTGTTTATCAGTCTGACCACAGCCGATGGGGTGTATTCCGGAAATCCGGAGTTGTCTCCGGACGCGGTCAAATTTGAGTGCATCTCGGATATGAAAGAAATGGACATTCAGGCCGCCTGCAAAGGAACAACGGCTTCCGGCAGCGGAGGGATGCACAGTAAGCTCCTATCTGCCCGCAGGGCCTCGCAACTCGGGGTGCCTACCTTGATCGTGTCCGGGAAGGTCCCTTTTGTTTTGGAAAAGGTCTTTGCCGGACAGGATCTGGGAACCTGGGTCATGCCGGAAGAACGGGCCATTCCCAGACGCAAGTTTTGGTTGGCCTACAACCTGGATCCCTTGGGTGAGGTCACTGTGGATGCAGGAGCCAGGGATGCGCTGATCATACGCGGCAAGAGCCTCTTGCCCATCGGAATCAGATCTGTGCAAGGGTGTTTTGAGCCCGGAGATCTGATCCGTATACTGGATCCCAATGGCCGGGAGCTCGGGGTGGGGCTGAGCAATTTCAGTTCCCAGGATTTGCATTGTATTTGTGGATGCAAGAGTTCTGACCTCGAAAAGGTCTTGAAATCATCAGTGGGTCACCGGGAGGCGGTGCATAGAGACAATTTGCTCCTGGATGCCGCCCACTAAAATACAAAAAAAGGTTCAAACCTTTCTTTTCAACTTTAAAATATTGATATTGCTTTATTTATAATTTTTTTACCAAAAAACAAAAATTTGTCGTTGACAACGCGGACGTGTTTCCGTAGAAACGTTTCTTGCGCCGCACGGGACGGAAGGTCGCCGAGGCGGAAGGTTCTTTCCCAAAGGATTCAGGCAGCTAGGAAGTGCTATACAAAAAAATGTAAGCGCAAGACCTGAAGCCGGTTCAGCAATATTTTTTTCGAAACAAAGTCGAAAAGTTGTTGACAGGAAGATGAAGTTCAGATATTTTTATCTCTTCAGTTCGCAAGGTCTTTGACAATTAAATAGTGAGTTGGGCGATACAGGATAGTCAGCAATCCAAATGGCTTTTAAGCCATAAGGAATTCGCGTTTTTAACATGAGAGTTTGATCCTGGCTCAGAATGAACGCTGGCGGCGTGCCTAACACATGCAAGTCGAGCGAGAAAGTCGTCTTCGGGCGGCGAGTACAGCGGCGGACGGGTGAGTAACGCGTGGATTACCTACCCGGAGATCTGGGATAACCCTGCGAAAGCGGGGCTAATACCGGATAGTCTGGATGCTTCGGCATTTGGTAAAGGTAGCCTCTGATATAAGCTATCGTCTCCGGATGGGTCCGCGTCCCATTAGCTTGTTGGTGGGGTAAAGGCCTACCAAGGCAACGATGGGTAGCTGGTCTGAGAGGATGATCAGCCACACTGGGACTGAAACACGGCCCAGACTCCTACGGGAGGCAGCAGTGGGGAATATTGGGCAATGGGCGCAAGCCTGACCCAGCGACGCCGCGTGAGGGAAGAAGGCCCTCGGGTCGTAAACCTCTGTCAGGAGGGAAGAAGTGGGTACCGGTTAATAGCTGGTGCCTTTGACGGTACCTCCAAAGGAAGCACCGGCCAACTCCGTGCCAGCAGCCGCGGTAATACGGAGGGTGCAAGCGTTATTCGGAATCACTGGGCGTAA
>JBNJII010000080.1:0-11622 GCA_051749205.1 Thermodesulfobacteriota bacterium
GCTTTTGCGTAGGGCGGGCTTGACCCCAAGCCCTGCCCTTTTGATAGAAAAGCTTTCCCCTAGATTGCCCGGTGAGTCTGATCCCGGTGTATTCGAAGGCTCCGGGCCGGGCAATGACGGAGGGACCAAACCTCCGTGCGTTTCATTCCTGATCAAACTGGCGGCTTCTTACAAAGAACAGATAACTGATAACCAATAACAGGCCGCCAGCAGCGGCGCTGACTTTTGTCTTCTGACCTCTAACTTCTGTCTTCTGATCTCTGTCCTCTGACCTCTCTCTTCTCCGTCACACCTGATCCGGATGGACAATCTCCCCGGCCACGGCACTGGCTGCAGCCACAGCCGGGTTGGACAAATACACTTCACTCTCCAGGCTGCCCATGCGGCCCTTGAAGTTGCGGTTGGTGGTGGCCAGGCATCTCTCGCCTCCAGCCAGAATACCCATGTGCCCGCCCAAGCAGGGGCCGCAGGTCGGTGGCCCGACCACCGCCCCGGCCTGCAAAAACTCCTGCAGCAGTCCCTCTTCCAAGGCCTGGGCATAGACCTTGGGTGTAGCCGGCAGGACGATGAGGCGCAGGTCCCGGGCCGCTTTCCGTCCCCGCAGGACCCGGGCCGCTTCCCGCAAATCCGAGATACGGCCGTTGGTGCAGGAGCCGATGACCACTTGGTCCAGCTTCACCCCTTGCACCTCCTGCACCGGACGGACATTGTCCGGCAGGTGGGGGCAGGCAACCTGGGGGGTAAGAGCGGTGAGATCCATATCTATAACCCGCTCATAGTCTGCATCCGGGTCCGGAGCCAGGAGGGCGTCCCCTTGACGGCCGGTGGCCTGCAGATAGTCCAGGACCGCCTGGTCTGCCGGAAAGAGTCCGGCCTTGCCCCCAGCCTCAATGGCCATATTGGCTATCGTCATCCTGGCTTCCACCCCCAGGCCTTGCAATCCGGGCCCTGAAAACTCCAGGGCCTTGTACAGGGCCCCGTCCACTCCGATACGCCCGATCAGGGCCAAGATGACATCCTTGCCCCCCACCCAGACAGGCATTTCCCCGTGCACATCCACCTTGAGGGTGGGCGGGACCTTGAACCAAGTCTCGCCCAGGACCATGGCCGCAGCGATATCCGTACTGCCCAGCCCGGTGGCAAAGGCCCCCAGTGCCCCGTACGTACAGGTGTGGCTGTCCGCACCCACCACCACATCCCCTGGACCGATCAGGCCCAGTTCAGGCAGCAGGGCGTGCTCCACTCCACTGGCCCCGCCTTCGAAGTAGTGGGCTATATCCATTTGCCGGGCAAACTCCCGGACGATTTTGACTTGCTCTGCCGAGTCCTGATCTTTATTGGGAGTAAAGTGGTCGCAAACCAGGAAAATGCGCTGCGGGTCGAAGACCTTTCGGGCCCCCATGCGCTCAAAAGAGGCAATGGCCAAGGGAGCGGTGATGTCGTTGGCCAGGACCCCGTCCACTCGGCAGTGCACAATTTGCCCCGGCCCCTCCACGTCCTCCTGGGCATGGGCCTGGAGGATCTTTTCCGCTAGATTCTGGCGCATATCTTTTCTTCCTCCTTCTTGGCCAGCCGGTTCAAGGCGTTGATATAGGCCTTGGCACTGGCCACGATGATATCCGGATCCGCTCCGCGGCCGATGGCCGTGCTCTCGCCTTCCTGGATCCTGACCGTCACTTCGCCCTGGGCGTCCGTGCCCCCGGTAATGGCGGTCACGGAAAACTTCTGCAACGTGGGGCACTTGCCCACAATTTTGCAGATGGCATTAAAGACTGAATCCACAGGCCCGACCCCGAACTCGGCCAGCTGCACCTCCTCATCATCCACGCTCATCTTCAATGTGGCTGTGGGAATGGCCATGTTGCCGGAAAGTGAGCTCAAATACAAGAGCTTATACTTGTCTGGTATGCGGTAGACCTCTTCCAGGACCAGAGCTTCCAAGTCCTCGACAAATATCTGCTTTTTCTTGTCGGCCAGGGTCTTGACCGCTTCCACCACATGGTCCAGCTGCTCGGTCTCCAGGCGATAGCCCAGCTCTGCCAGGCGGCGCTGGCAGGCATGACGACCGGAATGCTTGCCCAGAACCATCTCAGATGGGGGTCGTCCAATGCTTTCCGGAGTCATAATCTCGTAGGTCTGCTTGTTCTGAAGCATGCCGTGCTGATGGATGCCGGCCTCATGGGCGAAGGCGTTGCCCCCGATGACCGCTTTGTAGGCCGGAATGGGCTGGCCGATGATCAAAGACAACAGCCGGCAGGTGGGATAGATTTGATCCCGGACGATATTGGTTTCCAAACCATGCAGGTCCTTGCGCACCTCCAGGGCCATAACCACTTCTTCCAAGGCTGCATTCCCGGCCCGCTCTCCGATGCCGTTTAAGGTCACTTCCACCTGCCTGGCCCCGGCCCGGACTGCGGCCAAGGTATTGGCCGTGGCCAAGCCCAGATCGTTGTGGCAGTGCACGCTCAAAACAACATCTTCAATACCCAAAACCGTCTCTTTCAAGTGCCGGACCAGGTCGGCATATTCCTCGGGCTGGGTATAGCCGACTGTATCCGGGATATTGATCGTCCCGGCCCCGGCCCGAACAGCGGTCTGCACCACCTGGGTCAAGAAGTCCCGGTCCGACCTGGAGGCGTCCTCAGCTGAAAACTCCACATTGTCCGTGTGCTCCCTGGCCCGACCTACGGCATCACCGACCAGGGCCAAAACCTGGTCTCGATTGAGTTCCAGCTTGTATTGCATATGGATGTCCGAAGTGGCCAAGAACGTATGTATCCGCGGACGCTGGGCGTCCTTGATCGCTTCCCAGGCCCGGTCGATATCCGCCTTTGAGGCCCGGGCCAAAGCGGCCACCTGGGCCGACTCCACCACGCGGGCGATTTCCTGCACCGCCTCGAAGTCGCCTTGACTGGAGGCCGGAAATCCGGCCTCTATGGCATCCACACCCAAAGCGTCCAATTGCCGGGCCAAACGACGCTTTTCCTGCAAGTTCATGCTTGCCCCCGGGGACTGCTCTCCATCACGCAACGTCGTATCAAAGACATAGACTGTATTGTCGGTCATAACTCTTCTCCTTTTTGCCTCCAGACCAGGCCTGGAGGTGATATAGCGTACACGCAAAGTGTTTACGCACTGGACGCCATTTTCCTGGCTCAGGAAGATGGGAACAATCAGAAGATACGTGAGAAATGTATTGGATATTCGGAGGCTTAACGGCTGGTAAGCCCCCGTAGAAAGGTCCCCCTGCGCAGGGGCAGGATGGCATATGTGTATACCAACCCGGAGCAAAGATAGGCGAAAAAGAAAAGAAAGCCCAAGACCCTGGGTTCGGAAGCCACCAGGACAAAGAGCAGGACCACGGTGATGGACAATGTGTAGGGATGAGCGCGCACCGCTTCCAAATCCTGGAAAGAGGCGTATCTGATCTTACTGACCATGAGCAGGGCCAGGACTCCGGTCAAACCCAGGCACCAGGCCGGAAGGACGGTTTGGAACACATCCGGAGAGAAACGGGTCACAAACAGGACCAATGTGGCCAAAACGCAGGCCGCAGCCGGTATGGGCAACCCGATGAAGAACTTCTTCCCGCTGCCGACGTTGCGCATGGCCGAAACATTAAAGCGAGCCAGGCGCAGGGCCCCGCAGGCAATATACAGAAAAGCGACCATCAACCCCACCCGACCCAAGTTCTGGATCTGCCACATGTAGATCATTGTAGCCGGCGTGACTCCGAAAGCCACCAGGTCCACCAAGGAATCCAATTGGATGCCGAACTCAGAGCTGGCCTTGGTCATCCTGGCTACCTTGCCGTCCAAACCGTCACACAGACAGCTGACCAGTATGGCCGAGGCACAGAGCTCAAACCTGCCCTCCATTGCCCACAACAGTCCGGTAAATGCGGCGAACAGACTGGCGGTCGTGAACAGATTGGGCAGGATGTAGATCCCTTTGTATCTCGGCTTAGACATGAATCGACGATTTTTCCTGTTTGCGGGCCACAATGGTTTGTCCGGCAAAAACCCGGTCACCCGGCCTCACCTTCACCTCATATCCTTCCGGCAGATAAAGGTCAACCCTGGACCCGAACTTGATCAACCCCACCCGTTGCCCGCAGGTCACTTCGTCACCCACTTCCGCCCAACACACAATGCGCCGGGCGATCAACCCGGCGATCTGGACCATGCTCCAGTCCAGGCCGTCCTCGTCTTCCATGCGGATGATGGTCCGCTCATTCTCCCGATCCGCCCTGCTCACAGAGGCCCGCAAAAAACGTCCGCCATGGTGCACGATATCTGTGATTCTGCCCCGGAACGGGGCTCGATTGACGTGCACATTGAATACGTTCATGAAGATGCTGATTCGTGGACGCCGTTCCTTGCTCAAGGGCTCAGCCTTGGACTGTACAGTCAAGACTCTTCCATCGGCCGGAGACACGAAAGCGTCCTCTACCTGAGGCACCACCCGCTCCGGGTCACGAAAGAAGTGGACAATGCCTATAGTCAGCACCAGTGCCGCAATGCTGAGCACTGCCCATTGCAAAAGGGCAAAAACCAAAGTCACCAGCCCGGCCATGCCCATATAAGGCACACCTTCCGGACATATCCCGAGAGACGGACGCCGCATGCCGCAAACCTCTTGAGGCAGTTATTGAAAATATATTGCCGGTGCAAACCCTCTGTGTAGCCTGTTCCAGGCCGGTAGGCAAGGATTACGAAGAATTCTTCATGGCCCTTTGTGCACTAGTGAAAAATCAACTTTCATCTGTCGCTCCCTCTTCTTCGTCCCCCCTTGAGGGGGGGTGGGGGGTGTTTCTTGCATTGCGACCGATGATTGATGACAAGGCACTAGCGCATACGGAGATATGCAATGTCCTTATTTGCGCACCCGATAGGCCCTGTTCCAGGGATATTTGTCCACCACCAGCTCAAAGTCATCAGCAAAGCGCTTTGGGTCGCGGATAAGCATCTGGATCATCATGGAACGGTAGATGGACTCATCCATGAGATAGAGCTCTTGGGAGAGCTGGTTGAGGACTGCGTAGACTCCGCTGCTGTTTTGCCAATCGAAATGCCGGGGGGTGCTATCCTCCAGCACATCCAGGCCGGCCAGTTCCACGCTTCCTTGGGGCAGCTGCAGATGTCCCTTGTCCAGATCAAAGTTGACATCTCCCCGCACCTGCTGGATTCGTCCGGGATCCGCCTCACCTGTGACCAGATCCCACGTCCCGTAGTAGCTGATCCAATAGGCCAGGCGCAGGTTCTCCCAGGAGAAGACCAGGTATTGGGAGGGGAGGTCCTTTGGCCAATCGTACTTTTCGTCGGCCAGAGAGCGGACGAATTCCCGGGCCGTTTCCGGTCCCATCTTCTCCAGCCCGGCCACCGGATCGGCCAGATACGGCTTCCAGAACTCGTTCATGTTTTTGTACTTGGTACTGTTGGCCGCAAACTCCTTTTGCTGGCTGACAGTTACATACTGCATGAGCTGTCTGGCTTGACGGGGGGAATGGGTCATGTGCACCTTGGCCATTGGGTAGAGAATGCTCCCGCCATGGCTCCCTCCATCCCCAAAGGTGATACGCTCAGCGTAATACTGTCCGGCATAGCCGTAGTCCCACCATTGCCAAAGACGGGCATCCTGAGAAGTAGTGCCTTTGAGTTCTAGAAAGCTCTGGGCATAGGGCTTGGGAAGGATAGGGGCCGGGCTCAGGCCGGTGGCTACCTTCCAGGAAGGGAGCAAAATCACTCCGCAGAGGATAAGCTGGACACAGACTCGCAGGCTCTTTCGTATACTCAATCGAAGCATGAGCAGGCTGAGCCCAAAGCCCAGGCCGATACCGATGACTGCCCCTCCGTACATGGAGAAACGATTGCCCAAAGTAAAAGAAAATAAGCTCATGCCCAGCAATGGGACAAAAACCAAGGCCAGAGGATACGTATACAACAAATAGCCAAGTCCAAGCAACCCGGCGGCAAAAATGGCCCAATGCCCGGCTATCCGATGGATCATGCTTGACCAGTCGATGTTTTGAGCCTCTCGGATGCTTTGCAGGACTTCCGGCAGACTCAGGCTGCTCTCATCCCTGACTTCAACAGTAAAGATCTTGGCGTAACGCAAAACGCCTAGGACTTCATTCCAGACCAGGAACATCAAGTTGGTGTCGATAACAATGATAACACCCAGCAATACAAAAGAGATATAGAAATATCTTTGCATCTCAAAGAGATCAGGCTTTCGCCAGACAAGACCCAGGAGAAGGGCCACGGCTGCCCAACTTATCAGCCCACCCAGAGAAAGGCCTAAAATGATAAGCAGCCCGAGCAACAGCCACCCGATGTTCCGCCACCCAGAGCTCAAAATACATGCACACACTCCAACAACGCCTAACCCGGCAAGCAGGATGGGACTGGCTTGGGAATAAAAGCACAAGTACAGGGCACCGACCAGGCCCAGGCCCAAGATCTGGAGCAAAAAACGTTTTCTGACCTCCTCATCGAAGCGGCGGCCGGTATATTGTTTTTTGAACCATCCGGGTCGGAGATATTGGCCATACACCATGATCAGCAAGACATAGAAAAGCAGAGGGAAAAAAAGGCTTAAAATATCGTGATCATAAAACCCCACCCTGGAACGCAACAAAAAACCAAGGCATCCGGCAGCCAGGACTCCGGCCGTCAGAGCTCCTTCCTCCAGCCGCCAATGCCGGCCCAGAAGAATACATGGGATCACAGCCAGAGGAGAGATGAGAGCCGGAAGCCAAAAGGCAAGGTTGCCGTATTGGATGCCGGTCAAAGAGTGCAGCCAATAGGTGATACTGGATAAGGCCACCCCGGCCTGCCTGCCGACGTCCTTGGCTCCTGCCAGCCAGGCGTATGCGTCGTGGGTGGCCAAAAGTTTCTCCCCTTGAATGGAGAGCGAAGGATTATTCCAGACCGGGACTTCGTACAGTCGCAGACCCAGGGTCAGGGTGTAGGCAACCACAAAGATAAACAAACACAGGGTCACTTTGCTCGAATCTCGCATCATAGGCATCCAGCCTTGGTTATGTTTTCATTTTCCCTGAAATTCTGGGACAATGCGTTTGAAAAGAGCCCGTATTTTTTTTTCATCCTGATTTTGAGCAGCTTGGAGCAGAAGATCGATTTGTTCCAAAAGGCCCTCCAGCTTACCGTCCGGACTCCTGACCGCCATGATCTTTTCGTGGTCAGTAGACACAACGTCTTCTTCCGCGGCAACCAGCTCCTCAAAGAGCTTTTCCCCTGGCCGGAGCCCGGTATATTGGATAGTAACGTCCTGTTCAGGCTCTAACCCCGAAAGCCGGATCAGATCGCTGGCCATGTCCACGATGCGGATGGATCGTCCCATGTCCAGGATATAGATTTCGCCTCCCTGACCCATCCCCCCTGCTTGCAGAATCAATTGGCACGCTTCGGAAATGGTCATAAAATACCGGGCCACATCCGGGTGGGTCACTGTGACCGGTCCCCCCTTTTCAATCTGCTTTTGAAAAAGGGGCACTACGCTGCCTGCACTGCCCACCACATTTCCAAAGCGCACGCAGACAAACCTGGTGTCCTGTGATTTATTGCAGCTGTTCTGGCTTTGGATCAGCATCTCGGCCACCCGCTTGGATGCTCCCATGATATTGGCTGGGCGGACGGCCTTATCTGTGGATACAAAGACAAAGCGTTGCGCGCCGAAATCTTTGGAAGCCTGTATCAGGTTGGCCGTGCCCATAATGTTGTTCGTCACTGGGCTCCAAGGCTGATTTTCCAGCATGGGTACATGCTTGTAGGCAGCGGCGTGAAATACGGTCTGCGGACGATACTTTCTAAAGCAGAGCTCCACCTGCGTCAGGTCCTGAACATCTGCAAGCAAAGGAACTATTCTAATATGTGGAAACCTCTTATGCACCTCCATTTCTATGTGATACAAGAGATTCTCTCCCCGTTCAAATAGCACCAGGCTCTCTGGCCGGTACCGACAAATCTGCCGACAGAGCTCCGAACCTATCGACCCCCCGGCCCCAGTGACCAGCACACACTGGCCGCGGAGATAGGCACCGATCTTTTCCTGGTCCAGCCTGACCGCCTCCCGGCCCAAAAGATCCTGGTAGGCAACATCCCGGATGGAGCTGTAGGTCACCCGGCCGTCAATAAGTTCGGCCATGCTGGGCACTGTCTTGTAGCTCAACCCACTTTGCTTGCAGCAGTCCACAATACGCCGCATCTCTTGGCCCCGGGCCGAGGGCAGGGCAATAAGCACCTGGGTGGCCTTCAGCCTGTTTTTGATCTCCCGCAGCCGATCCACTGGACCGTAAACCGGAGTCCCGTGGATTTTCCTGCCCCTTTTCACCGGATCGTCATCCACAAAACCCACCACCTCGGACTGGAGCCGGCCGCTGTCTCGTATTTCGCGGTACATTTTTTCCCCGCAGTCGCCGGCGCCGACAATCAGGAGCTTTTGTCGGTCTTTGAGAGGGGGGCCCATCCGGCGAAGAGTTTTTTTTAAAACCGCACCCAAGGCCAGGTCCTTGAAGGATCGCTCATAAAAAAAACGGACAGCAACCCGAAAACCGGATATGCACATAATGGTCAAAAGCAGGTCGATAACAAAGACCGATCTGGAATACCCCTGAAAGCGATTGATATATAAAAGGAGGAAAACGATGAGCAGGGTGCTGGCAAACGAGGCCTTAATAACGTTTATCAGATCAGATATACTGGTATAACGCCACATCCCGTGATACAGATCAAAAAAATAAAAAACTCCCAGCTTGACTGGAAGCACCACAGGCAGGGCCCAAAAATAAAGCTCCAGGTGCTTGCTGGGCACATGGAGGTCAAACCGGATCAGGTTGGCTGCATACAATGACGCACACAGCAAAAGGGCGTCAAAGAGCAGGACAAGGATAAAATTTCTATGTATTTTCATGCCGGATATCTGACATAGAGCTCTATCGGGGAGTTCCGGGGGCGACCTGGACACAAACTCCGGCTAGGCACATCTTTGAAACACATACCCATTCAGATTCGTGGCCGAGTCTCTCTTTCTTTGCATGCTGTTCCATATGTTCCGCGGCAATGCTCTATTTATTATCTCATCGGCAGCCGCTTGAATCCAGCTGTATCAAAGTGACGAGCAAAGGAGAATACCTGTTGAATCTGCCCCCGTTTCATGCGCACGAAAGAAATGCAGTCGGTAAAAAACTGACTTTTTGATCAGAGAATTTGGCGAACCAATCAATGGCTCGCAGATCCTCATCCCGGTCAGGTCGCCATATCTGCAGGACACTCGAGGCATACACAGCTCTTAATCGCTTGGCCGCAAACCGGTACCCCGCCCGTCTGCCCAACAGGGTCGCTGTCTCGTCCAGGACAAAGTTGCTGGTCACCAGCCATTCACCTCCGGTCAGAAATCAGATAATTTGTCCAATCCGTGGATAATAATCTCTTCAATAAACAGCCTCAGACATAACCTCAGACATCATCTGGCAAGTCTTCGCTATCTCCGCATCCGTCAACGTCGGATGGACTAAAAACATCAAGCTCGTCTTTCCCAGTTCCCTGGCTACCGGCAACCGGCCCTCTTCCCCTGGTCCCTTGCTCCTGGGCCCTTTGTCCTCTGTCTTCTGATCTCCCTCCGGGTCGCAGGCCTCTCCAGGCCGAAGGCTGATCTCTGACTTCTGACCTCTGACCTCTGACCTCTGACCTCTGACCTCTTCCCCATGCTCCGTGCTCCATGCTCCATGCGCTTCAAAAGCCTGCTCCAAATAAATCTCCGGGCATATCCCGCTCATGCAGGGTACGCCCCGTGAAGTCACCTCGCTTATAATCCTATCCCGGTCCCAGCCGGTCCCTAGCTTTTCAGGCCGGACAAAGACATAGTACTTGTAGTAAGCATGATATATATTATCCCCGGGCACAGTCACCCGCAACCCAGGCAGTTCTTGAAATGTTTCTGTCAACCGCGCCGCAAGTTGCCGCCGCCTGAGCACCCAATCACTTAGCTTACCCAGCTGAACCCGACCGATAGCCGCCTGCATCTCGGTCATGCGCCAATTGGTGCCAAAGGTCTCGTGCAACCAGCGAAAGCCCGGGGCGTGCTCGCGCTCGTACACCGCTGCCCAGCTCTTGCCGTGGTCCTTGTAGGACCAGGCCCGGCGCCACAACGTTTCGTCATCCAGCACGAGCATCCCCCCTTCGCCCCCGGTGCTCATGATCTTGTCCTGGCAAAAGGAAAACGCGCCCATATGCCCCAGCGAGCCCACAGGCCGGCCTTTGTACCCGGCCCCATGCGCCTGAGCGCAATCTTCAATGACCCACAATCCCTTGTCCTTCGCCAACTCTAGGATCGGATCCATGTCACACGGCCAACCAGCCAGATGCACACAGATCACGGCTTTGGTCCTATCGGTGCACACCGCCCGGATCGTCTCCGCAGTCATATTCTGCGAGACCGTATCCACGTCGCAGAGCACCGGCCTGGCCCCGCGCACGGTTATCGCGCTGGCCGAGGCGATAAAGGTCCGGCAGGTAGTGACCACCTCGTCGCCGGGACCGATCTCAAGCGCTGCCAGGGCCAGCTCCAGGGCCAGGGTTCCGTTGGCTACAGCGATCCCGTATTGCCGCCCCACGTAGGCCGCGTATTCCGCTTCAAACGCCCGGCCCTCCTGCCCGGTCCAATAATTGACCCGGCCGGAAAGAAGTGGCCGCAGGGCCGCTTCACGTTCGTCCTCGGCAAACACCGGCCACTGAGAAAACGAGGAATTGTGCATGATAACCTCGAAATTTTAGCCCACGGAAAAGAATATTTGCCCACGAAACACGCGAAATGACACGAAAGTTGAATCAAGAGATATCGCGTGTGGCGATATCTCTTGCTTATATTCTCTTTTTTTTCGTGTGTTTTGTGTGTTTCGTGGACCATACTCTTCTCTTTCAAAGTAGACAGCCTCCAGAAATCCGCATCCCATGCGTGTATACACCTCGAAACAGGCGTCAAGTATGGCATATACTTCATCTGCACAACGCATAAATCCATCGAAAATGAACTTTTGCACACTAAACACGCGAAATGAAACGAAAGTTGAAGCAAGGAATATCGCCTGTGGCGATATATTTTACTTTTACCCTCTTTTTTCGTGTGTTTCGTGTGTTTCGTGGATTACACTCTTCTCTTTTCCGTGCCTGTCCCGTGAAATCTCTTTATATTTCACTGGGGTCTTTCCGCGTGTTCCGTGGGCAATACTCTCATTTTTCAGAATTCTGGAGCCAGACCAGTGGGCTATACTTTTCCCATATTCAGTGGACCACAGTCTGCCAAATATATTGTAAATCCTTCCGGAAAGACCAATTCTCCACATACTCCCGGTTCAGCCGCACCTTGTCCGGCCAAATAACATCGCGGTTGTAGGCTTCCGGGTCGTCTTGTTCAGCAAGCAGGGCTTCTTCATCACGGTAGTGCAGCGTCGCCGGCCCGGTGATCCCCGGACGCACGCTCAAAATAACCCTGTCCTCGCCCTCCAGCAAATCCGCATATCCCGGCACGTCCGGCCGGGGACCAACAAAGCTCATATCTCCCTTGAGCGCATTGATCAGCTGCGGGAGCGCATCGATTTTG
>JBNJII010000081.1:0-11529 GCA_051749205.1 Thermodesulfobacteriota bacterium
AACGACACGGAAATGCGAAATACGAATATCGAAATCCGAAACAATCAGAGCGAAATTCTAATAAGAAATAATATTCAAAAAAACAAGCCCATATCTGGACCTGAACTTGTTCTTTGTTTTGAATTTCTTTTTTAAGTCATTTGTTCTGATTGTTTCGAATTTCGGATTTCGACATTCGAATTTTATAAACTTACAAGATAACGAAACAGAACCAATTGCCAAAAATTGGTGCAACATTTTTGAGACGTAGTACTAGTTTCATACGAGGCCTTCCTTAAAAAGTTCATTCTTGTTTCATCTGTTATTTTCAGTTCCATTATTCAACCCAGTTTTCTACCTGTAATTCCTCGATTCTTTGAAATTCCTTGACATTATTGGTCACCAAGCACATGCCTCGGGCCAGAGCCATACCGGCTATGAAGAGATCATAAGCGCCTATCGGTGTTCCTTTCTTTTCCAGCTGAGCACGCAGAGCTGCCGCTTTTGAAGCAGCCTCCTTGTCGAAATCAACAACAGTTAAGGGCAAAAGAAACTTTTGCAGTGCCTTGGTTGAACGTTCTTTCAGACGACTTTTCTCAGCACCATACGCAAGCTCGAACAAAGTAACTGATGAAATGGCCACATCTTTTGGCGGATGCTTTTCAAATTGTTCCAGGACCTGCTTTGGTCTTTTTTTTATCAGATAGATACAAATATTGGTGTCCAGAAGATAGTGCATCAGAAAGCTTCCCTGTTTTGCGCTTCGGACTGATTGCGCCCATCTTCCATAAAATCCTCCGGAAAGTCGGCTAAGGACTCAAAGAGCGCATCCCACATCGTTTCCAGGGGTTCAATGATAATCTGTTTGCCTTTCTTGTATATTTTGACCTCATTGCCGGGCATTCTGAACTCCTTAGGCAACCTGATTGCTTGAGAGTTCCCATTTTGAAACAACTTCGCTTTTTCCATGGCTGCCACCCTCCTTTGTATATATTTTTTGTATATACACAAAGGTCTGCCCTGTTGTCAACACGCTCTTTGGTCCTACTTCCCTTTGTCCATAATTTCACCGGAACAAGTTCCAGACGTTCTCCAATCCCTTGCTGAGAAATACCATTGGATGGGAATCGGCCACAAAGGCAGCCATAAGGACACGAGACATAGATATATCATTCAGACATTATATGATATATGGAGGGAAACAAAGCGGACATTAAACCGGCCGACAGCCAGTCTGAAGACAGGGGCGAACGTATCGCTTTGATTGAGCCAGGATGAAACGAGCAATTTGGAACGAAAAATATCAAGCCAATGTTTCAGATATTCGGGATACTGGCACGGCCTTCATCTTTTCAGCTAATGGGATCAAAAAGCCTGGCCAGGTCTTCACTGTTTTCCAGGTCAAAGTGATGCACCGGACCTGACCATTTTTGGCTTATCATTCCAGCCAGTGTGGTCTTGCCCACCTGTCTGGTCCCGATGATACTCACAGCCGGAAAAGCGGCCAAAGCCTCAAGCATGAGGTTGGTTTCATTTTTCCTTGCGATCATGCGTCAAAAATACATTGAAATTTCTGTCATGGCAACAGAATTTTCAATGTTAATAAGTTGTATAGAGTTCGATGTGTAAGCGAACTTCGAGGCTCTTACGAGCCCGTCCTCTGGCCGCAGACAGCCAGTTTGATCGAATATGAAGATGTGTCACTGTCCTTATAGAAATAACTCCATAAGCTTTACAAAAACTCCTTACACAATATAAGTTGCTTCCATGATCAATCCGTCCATTTGGCTCCAGGCCCGGGAGCGTAATGCTGCCGCCCGGGAAAGATATCGCCAGAAAATCCTGGAACAGGTCCATACCGTTCTTCAATCCCTTGCTGAAAAATATGAGTGGGATGAGCTCTATCTGTTTGGCTCCCTTATCTCTCCAGGCCGGTTTACATACGATTCGGATATCGATATAGCGGTTTCAGGGCTGGACAAGCATGATCTGCTTTCATTTATTGCTGAGGCTTCCCGGGAGTTGGACCGGGAGGTAGATGTCCTGCGTCTAGAGGAGAGCAAAATAGCTGATTCGATTCGAAGGAAAGGAAAACCATGGGCACCAAAGAAACAGTAGTTCTTTTTCTCAGCGATTTTGACCAGCAGTTGGATGAGATCATGAAGATCTATGCGTTATTGGAGGAAAAGTCGGTCAGGGCGCATCCCCCGGTTTCCAGCGAATTGGTTGAAAGCATAGGCTATTGGCTTCATAACCTGTACTCAGCTTATGAAGACCTTTTTCGGCTCATAGCTGCTTTTTGGGAAAACTCATTGGACAGTTCTTCTACGTATCATATTGAACTCTTACGAAGAATGCGTTTGGAAGTGCCCGGTGTGAGGCCGGCAGTCTTAAGCTCTGAGATGAGCTGCCAGCGCCTGGATGAGCTGCGGGCCTTTCGGCATGTATTCCGCCATGCCTACAGCTACGGCCTGGACGATGAGCGGGTTTTTTTCCTGCTCAGACGGGTTTTGGAATCAAAAGAGGTCATCCTGGAGGACATTACTTCATTCCGGAAACACGTCCAGGGCCTTCCCCTTTCAGATCAATGAGCATGCACATACACACAACCTTCTTGTATTCCGCGTGTTCCGCAGCCACATCAGTGCATACGGTGTAAGGCTGTCTCCACCTCGGACAGGGGCAGGGTCTGGACCACGGCCCGGCCCAAACCCTGCAGAAGGACAAAATGCATGTCCTCGCCCTCCCGTTTCTTGTCTCTGGCCAGGGCCTGGGCCAGATTGGCCGGTTCGGCTTGCAGCACAGTGGGCAGGCTGTAGGCGTTGAGCAGACTCATGAATCGGGCACAATCCGTCTCGGAGAGCAGACCGCGGCCCACTGACAGCTTTGCGGCCGCGGCCATTCCCTGACTCACCGCCCGGCCGTGGGAAATGCCGGTCTCCTTTTCCAGGGCGTGGCCCAGGGTATGCCCAAAGTTAAGCACACGGCGCAGACCGGACTCCTTCTCGTCCTCACTGACCACACCGGACTTTATGCGCACCGAATCCTGGACCAGGCGCTCAACTGCCCAGGCCTCCCGAGCCAAAACCGCCTGCTGATTGGTTTCCAGAAAAGAAAAAAGATCCAGATCGGCAATGGCAGCGTGCTTGATGACTTCGGCCAGGCCACAAGTAAAGTCTTCTTCACTGAGCGTGGCTATAAACTCAGGATCACAGAGGACAAGCTCAGGCTGGTTGAAGACCCCGAGCATGTTTTTATACCCATCCAGGTTGACCCCGTTCTTGCCTCCTACGCTGGCATCCACCTGAGCCAGGAGCGTGGTGGGCACAAACCCGAAGCGCACTCCCCGCATGTAGATGGAGGCCAGAAAACCGGCCACATCGCAGACAATGCCGCCGCCGATCCCCAGAATGAACCAGGAGCGGTCCGCGCCTACTTCCATGAGCTCCCGGGCCAGCTGGGTCACGGTATCCAGAGTCTTGATACCCTCCCCGGAACCGACCTTTACAACCGGAAGGTCCGGAAAACGGGAGCCGAAGAGCCGGCATACAGTGTGGTCGGTGATGATCGCCGCCCGGTGGGTGGGAAGCCGGGCGTATAGGTCTTTGAATCCCTCTCCGATCAGGATCTTGGATTGCCCGCTTACGGTCTGTAAAGGTATTGTGTGCATGGTGTATCTTTCCGATGTGCCGGCGGCAAAGCTCGTATGAAACGAGAAGTTAGCATGCCTATGGACCTTATTGTCTCATATCGAAATAATTAGAGTATCTTGAGAGTTCAAAGCTAAAGGTAAAAGGTTAAAAGTAAAGTCAAAGAAATTAAGAGTATGGCTGGAGCCATAAGGGAAAGACGTTCCCAGGGAGGACCCTGGGAACGAAGAAAAGAAAAGGCCACGCTGACCTCTGTCTCCTCGCTTCCAGAACGCTGCCTTCTGTTTTCCAATCTCTCTCTTCCTTCTTCCTGACCTCTCTCTTCCTTCTTCCTGATCTCTGATCTCTCTCTTCCTCCGCCTACGCCGCCTGCTGCTTGACCCGGCTCAACCTCTTGTGCCCCCAGTTCAAAAGCTCTTCCGTGGTCTCCCAGGAGATGCACTCATCAGTAATGGACACCCCGTACTTCAGGGCTGAAAAGTCTCCGGTAAACTTCTGCTTGCCTTCATGGATATTGCTTTCCAGCATAACCCCCAGGATGGCCTCGTTTCCTTGCAGAATCTGCTCCAAAACGTTCTTGAATACATTGCCCTGGCCCTGGTGCTTTTTGTGACAGTTGGCATGGGAGCAGTCCACTACCACCGCCTCCGGCAGCCCCTTTTTGATCAGATTGAGCCTGGTCTCTTCAATACTGATGGGGTCGTAGTTGGGTTTTTCCCCTCCCCGCAAAACCACATGCCCGTAAGCGTTGCCCTGGGTCTTGACCACGCAGGTCCGGCCGTCCTGATCAATGCCCAAGAACGTCTGGTTGGCCCGGGCGGCCTGCATGGCATTCACCGCAGTGCCCAGGTTGCCGTCGGTGCTGTTTTTAAAGCCTACAGGCATGGACAGGCCGCTGGCCATCTGCCGGTGAGTCTGGGATTCCGTGGTTCTGGCTCCGATTGCCGACCAACTGACCAAGTCGGCAACATATTGGGGGGTGATGGGATCGAGCATTTCCGTGGCCACAGGCAGGCCCATTTCATTTATCTGCATAAGGAGCTTCCTGGCCCGGTACAGGCCGGTCTCAACGTCACAGGAATCGTCCAGGTGGGGGTCGTTGATCAATCCTTTCCAACCCACTGTTGTCCGGGGCTTTTCAAAGTACACCCGCATGACCACGAGCATAGTCTGATCCACTTGCCGGCTGAGTCGGGCCAGGCGCTGGGCATAGTCCAGGGCCGCCTCTTCGTCGTGTATGGAGCAGGGACCGGAAATGACCAGCAAGCGGCGGTCCTTTTTGTCCAAGATGTTCTGAATCGCCTTGCGTCCGGATTGAACGCTGTCTTGAGCCGTTTTGGAAATGGGAAGCTCTTCCTTGAGCTGGTGCGGTGTCTTCATGGCCGTGTACCCCTGAACTCTTATATCATCTGTTGCCTGCATTATGTCCTCCTGTGTGGGTTGTGGTTTTCGGGCCAAGTAAAGGTGCAGTCATTTCGAATGCCGCACCGGTAGAAAACTGGTGCCTGCGAAATGCTCATCTCGTCCTCCTCGTGCAAAGATGTTTGACCATCCATAAAAAAGGGCCGCGGGGTTTTCCCCACGGCCCTTAAAATGAAGAAGCCGTGGGGACCTTTTCGGTCTGCCACGGCTTCCAGGGTTTGTTTGTGTACTCCTCCTCAGCGAACGCCAGGCAGACCAGGTCCATAAAAATAAAAATAGCTGAAATAGGTGGACCAGTTGCCTGTGGTGCGTGTCATGTCGATCTCTGTTTCC
The DNA here is from genome assembly GCA_051749205.1 of Thermodesulfobacteriota bacterium. GTDB lineage: Bacteria > Desulfobacterota > Desulfovibrionia > Desulfovibrionales > Desulfothermaceae > Desulfovermiculus. The sequence continues at coordinate 5,385 of JBNJII010000081.1, forward strand.
TTGGTATTGCCTTGGAGGTTACCTGTTTGAGTATTCTTTAGCCCATCTGCCCCATACTCGTCAAGGGGTTGCTGACCAGGAATTTTCACATTACATGTGGACTTTTCATTTCCATACCATGCGCAGGGAGATCTTCATGACCCATTCTTCAGAAGCCAAACGCCAAGCCTTTGCCGGCAAAATGACCCGCATTCTCAACCACGGGGCCCTGAACCTGGCCCTGGGCCTTGGGTACCGCACCGGCCTGCTCGACGTTTTGGACGGCTTGAGCGAACCACAACCCAGTGCCTTTATAGCCCGGCAATCCGGACTCTCAGAGCGCTATATCCGCGAATGGCTGGGGATCATGGTCTGCGGCGGCATTATCGAACTTTCCCAATCCGATGACGGTCAGGAAGTGTTTTTTTTGCCTCCAGAACATGGTGAGCTGATTACCACCCGAGCCGGGCAGGCCAATATGGGCGTCTATACCCAAGAGATTCCCCTGCTGGCCCAGTCTGCCTACGACCAGGTCGCCCGGGGATTTGTCACCGGGCAGGGGGTGAGCTACGAAAACTATCCAGACTTTCAAGGCTTCATGAGTCAATTGGCCGACGCCAAGCACAGGCAGACCCTCATCGACTCCTTTATTCCCTCTGTGGCCGAGGGGACGATGAACATGCGTCTGCACAAAGGGATCTCTGTCTGCGATGTGGGCTGCGGCCGGGGTACAGCCCTCTTGCTCATGGCCCAAGCCTTCCCGGCCAGTCGCTTTCTGGGGATGGACATCGACGCTGAGGCCATTGCCGCAGCTCAGGAAAAAGCCGAAGAGCTGCACCTGGGCAACGTGCGCTTTATGCACCAGGATGTAGCTGCTGTGGAAGAAAAGACGGACTGGAAGGATAGCTTCGACTATATAACTGCCTTTGACGCTGTCCACGATCAGACCCGACCTCTCTTGGCCCTGCGCGGAATGCGGGCCATGCTCAAACCAGACGGCCTTTTGTCCATGGTGGATATCGCCGCCAGCAGCAATATGGCCGACAACGCAGACCATCCCATGGGCCCGTTTTTGTATACGGTCAGCCTCATGCACTGCATGCCGGTTGGCCTGGTCGACAACGGAGCTGGACTGGGGATGATGTGGGGCCGGGAAAAGGCGGTGGCTCTGCTCAAGGAGGCTGGGTTCACTGAGATCTCTGTCCGGGAAATTCCTGACGACCCTTTCAATCTGCATTTTGAGGCCCGGAAAGGGGAGTAGACAACTCGTGAAAAATCAACTTTCATCTGTCGCTCCCTCTTCTTCGTCCCCCCTTGAGGGAGGCTGGGGGGTGTTTCTTGCATTGCGACAGATGATCGATAACAAGGCACTAGGGCTTGCTCCGACCAAGACTCTTCTTTATGCTGGCAACTGAGAAAGCAGGCGGCAAACGATCACCAAGTCGGGGAACAGACTGATCGCCCGGAGTACTGCCTCTTTGCGGATCAGGATGTTTTGAAACCTCAAGAACCGTTGTAACGCCAGGGCACTTATGGCCAGCAAACACTTTGCATTTCCCCTGGATGAGTCTACCTACTATCTCATAGTCCGCACAGCCATGCACATGAAGACCGCTCTGTACCGGTCTTTGCACCAATCAGGCATCGGAGTCACTCCGGAACAGTGGTCTGTTCTGTGCTGTTTATGGGAAAAGGAGAGCCTGTACTTAACAGAGCTAACAGATATGACCGGCCGGGACAAGTACACCATCTCCCGCATCGTCAATCTGCTGACCAAGAAAGGTTTGGTGGAAAGCCGTCCCGACCGCGCGGACAAACGACGGACCAATCTGTATCTGACCCCCCGGGGCCGGGAACTGCAAGAACCATTGACCCGCTTGGTGGAGGATTTCACCGCAAAACTGTTTCAGGGTTTTTCCGAGCAGGACATAGAGCAGGCCAAGCGCCTGACCCAAGGGATTTTAACCAACATCGAAAAGCTCCGGCTCTAGTGCCTTGATACATATCTCATGTCGCAAAAAAGAACCCTCCCCCCGGCCCCTGCCTGCCGCCTGGGAGTGAGGTAGGATGGAGGAGAATCAGAGGGGGAAAGGTAATTGTCGGTTTTCAACCACCGTTTAATCCCCTCCTTGCGAAGAAGGGAACTCTGAACTGGCTGATCTGGCCTGAGATCTGCGATTGCGGTTTTCGGTAAGCCAGAGACTTGCGAAGAAAAAACGTCCAGACAACCGCGGTTCTCTGAACTCCCCTCCTTAGCAAGGAGGGGCAGGGATGGTTGGGAAGATGACTCTGATACCTTATTCTTTCCAGCATCTTATAATCCACCGGTGTTATGTGTGTGCTATGCCCACCCCTGACACATAAAGTTACCCGTGGCTCAATTTCGAACATACGAAACACAACTCATCAAGATTCCGGTCATTTCTCACAGCCTTCCCTGCCTCCAATATCCTTTCCCTTCTCAAGTGAGCCTTGCCGCAACACACGCAAGAGCCTCTTGAACTACAATGAAAAAAGGCCCAGAGCTATGTATTCTTTGTGCCTTTTCCTTCGTGACCTTTGTGCCTTTGTGGTTCCAACTTTCTTTTTTAAGGTTAATACGCAGTCATGCACATTGTTTTTTTTTTCCTGCATTACTCTGTTTTTAAATTCGCCCTGTTGCATATCTGTTGTTTAAACAACTAAGATTTTGCCAATCCTGCTTGACGATCTCCTTTTTTATGGTATGGTCCTTTGTTCTTTCCAGCATGGATTGTCGTCAACATGTGCAACCCGATATTTTTTCATAAGGATTTTTTATGAACCAAACACTCCAAGCATCCCAGGGATTGCGCCTGATAGCGCATTTCGACTTGTGCACCGGGTGCGAGATATGCCAGCTGGTTTGCTCTCAGCGGATAAGCGGGGGATTCAATCCCAGACTGGCTGCCCTGCGCATCGAACACAAGCGGGAAAATCTCGTGCACGAGCCCGTTCTGTGCGAGCAGTGCCAGAACCCTTTTTGTCAAAACGTATGCCCGGTCCAGGCCATCAGCCTGGATGAAGAAACCGGGGCCCGGGTCATAGACCCGGACACCTGCATCGCTTGCGGATTGTGCGCCTCCTACTGCCCACGGCAGGTTATTGTCCACAACCCGCAGACAGGCAAATCCGCCAAATGCGACCTGTGCAACGGCGATCCTTTGTGTGTTCGGTCCTGCCCCACCGGAGCTCTGGAACTGATAGTGCAGGGAGGTGAACATGCCTAAGGCCTATATGGGAAAATTCCTTTTCGTCGATTTGACCTCTGGGTCCACCTGGACCCAAGACGTTCCGGACTGGCTGACCAGCAGCCTGCTGGGGGGCAAGGGGTTTGGAGCCAAGCTGCTCACCGACCTCGCACCTCAAGGCTGCGATCCCTTTGGTCCGGACAACCCACTCATGGTCATGACCGGGCCCTTGACCGGGACCAGCGCTCCCTCCATGCGCGGCTGTGTGGTGACCAAGTCCCCCTTGACCGGAACCTTTCTGGACTCCTATTTCGGGGGCTATTTTTCGCCTGAAATCAAGTACGCCGGGTACGACGGACTCATAGTCCTCGGCCAGGCCCGGGAACCGGTCTATCTGTGGATAGACGACGACACAGTGGAAGTCAGGTCTGCCTCCCGGTTTTGGGGGGAGGACGCCTTGGAGGCCAACGCCGCCATCAAGGCCGATCTCGGCGACGATACAGTCAAGATCTTGAGCATCGGTCCGGCCGGAGAAAACCGGGTCCTGTACTCCCTGATCAGCTGCGAGTACAACCGCCAGGCCGGAAGAGGCGGGGCGGGAGCGGTCATGGGCTCCAAACAGCTCAAGGCCATCGCCGTGCGCGGATCAAAGACAGTCACTGTCCACGATCCCGAGGCCTTTCGGGCCGCAGTGACCCAGGCCAACGCGGATTTGGAGGCCTCAGAAGACGTCCAGGCCATGGTGGCCGGAGGCACGGCCTCGGCAGTGGACTTCGCCAATGAGACCGGGCTGCTGCCCACGCGCAACTTTCAAGACGGAACCTTTGATCAGGCCTCCAACCTGGCCGACTCCGGTCAGGCCAAGCACCTGTGGCTGAACAGCGCCGCCTGCATGGGCTGCCCCATCCGCTGCAGCAAGATGGGTGCAGTGCGCACCGGAAAGTACGCCGGATTCATTACCGATATCGTGGAGTACGAGTCCGCGGCCCTGATGGGCTCCAATCTGGGCATTTCCGATGTTCGGTCCGTGGCCCACCTGGTCAAGCTCTGCGACCGTTTCGGCTTGGACAGCATGTCCACAGGCGGAGTGATCGGTTTTGCCATGGAAGCTGGAGAAAAGGGGCTGCTGGAATCTCCGGACGGCATCACCCTGGAGTTCGGCAATGTTCAGGCGGCTGAATATCTGATCCGCTCCATCGCCTTTGTGGAAAACGACCTGGGCAAAACCCTGGCTCAGGGAGTGAAACGGGCGGCAGCGGCACTCGGCGGGGATGCCTCTGCCTTTGCCCAGCACGTCAAGGGCCTGGAATCTCCAGCCTGGGGTCCCCGGGGCGCGCCTGGAACCGGATTGGCCTTTATGACCGCCGACCGGGGCGGATGCCACCAGCGCGGACTGCCGGCTCCTTTGGAAGTGACTGAAGGAGAATGGGAAGGCAAACCGGTACAAGCCCTGGGTCTGGAGGGCAAGGCGGACATGCTCATCCAGATGCAGAACTACGCGGCCGGCACCGATACCCTGGTCAAGTGCGACTTCGGAAGCTTCGGGGTCCAGCCGGAAACCTACGCCGCCCTGCTCAGTGCAGCCACCGGCCAGACCTTCAGCGCAGATGTCTTCGACCGCCTCGGGGAGCGGATCTGGAACCTGACCCGACAGTTCAACCTCCGTGAAGGACTGGACCCGGCTGAAGACACCCTGCCCAGGCGGTTTGTGCAAGAGCCCCTGCCCAGCGGTCCATACAAGGGGCATCATATCAGCCAAGAGGATATGGCCGCTTTGAAAAAGGACTATTATTCCCTGCGCGGATGGGACGAGCAGGGCGGGCCCACCCAGGATACCCTGAAGCAGGTGGGTGTGCAGGATCTGCCGATTTTTGAACCCCAAAACAGATAACCCTTTCCATACAAACCCAACAGTAAAAAGGAGATCCACCATGGACAACTATTACAACCTCAGAGAATTTCAGTGCATCACCAAGGCCAAGCATGGAGTAGGTTCCCTGGCTTCCCTGCCCGAATCCCTGCAGGAGCTGGGGGTCAAAAAGCCGCTTATTGTCACCGACCCCGGTGTGGTCGGAGCCGGTCTCCTGGACCGGGTGACCAAGGTCTTGGAAGAGGCCTCCATTCCCTACGGGGTTTTCGACCAGGTGGTGCCCAATCCCTACGTATCCACAGTGGGCGATGCCAGCAAGCAGTATGCAAAGGAAGGCTGCGACGGCCTCATCGGCCTGGGTGGTGGAAGCGCCATGGACACAGCCAAGGGCGTGGGCGTTGAAGCCACCCACGACGGCGACGTCCTGTACTGGGAAGCGGCCAAACGAGATCTGGAACGGCGTATCGCCCCCTTGATCACCATCCCCACTACGGCCGGCACAGGCAGTGAAATCACTGTCTGGGCCGTGATCACCGACCCGGCCCGGAAGTTCAAGTTCAATGTAGGCGGACCGCTCATGTCCCCGCACATTGCCATTGTGGACCCTGAGCTGCACATGACCATGCCCCCGCTGGTCACAGCCGGAACCGGAATGGACGCCTTGTGCCACGCTGTGGAGTGCTATACCTGCCACTATGCCCAGCCGCACACCGATGCCGCGGCCCTGCTGGCCATAGAATACTGCGCCAAGTACCTGCGCCGGGCCGTGGGCAACGGCCAGGACATGGAGGCCAGGTACTACATGGCCATGTCCGCACACTTGGCCGGAATTTCCTACGGCACGGAAAGCGCCGGCGCGGTGCACGCCCTGACCCAGACCCTGGGGGGGATCAAGCCGGAGATCCACCACGGACCGGCAGTAGGTGCCACCCTGGGTTCCTTTATGGAATACAACTGGATCGGCCGGCCCCAGAAATTCCGCCGGGTCGCCGAGGCCCTGGGCGTGGAGACTGGTGGCTTGAGCGACCGCGAGGCCTGCCTCCTGGGCGCCCAGGCCGTGTACGACCTGGCCGAGGACACCGGGATC